>CAYFRD010000001.1:0-8484 GCA_964345555.1 uncultured Peptoniphilus sp.
ATATATTGTCTTTTTGTCTTGTGTCAAGTACTTTTTTTGTTTTTTATTTTAAAAAAGACAACTCATATAGTTTATAATTAAAAATATGCGTTGTCAATATTTTATTCAATATATTTTATAAATTTTTCAGGAATTTTTCCTTCCAAGTAGGCGTTACCGATTATATCGGGTCCGGTGTGTATTGCTATGGTGCAACCCAATTGATTGGATAGAAATTTTACTCTGTTTACATTATATTTTTCCTTTAGTGGATATATTAAATTTTCTTCTTCTCCGTATACTAAGAAGATTTTTTCATTTTCAGAGTTGTTTTTTGTGTTTTTGAGAGTTTCTTCTATTATTGCCTTGTATGCTTTTTTATTTCCTCTTTTTAAGTTTTTTACTCTTAATTTGCTCTTTTCCATATCTATTATAGGTCTTATATTCAACATCTTGCCTATGTTTCTTCCGGTTCTTGATATTCTTCCGCCCCTGTAGAGATACTCTATGTCAAATACGGTAAACAGGTGCCTTACTTTGTCCGTCAAAAATTCTGAAAGCTCTATGAGTTCGTCATATGTTGCTCCACCCTTTGCACATGTAGACATATAATATACTATCAATCCTTCTCCTACTGATGCAGACTTTGAATCCACAGCCGTAAATTTTTTGTGTACAAATTTCTCTTTTAATTTTTCTATGGCTGTCAATGCATTGTTATAAGAACCCGATAACTCCGACGATAAAGATATGTATATAAATTCTTCTCCTCGTTGTAAATATTCTTTAAATTTCTTGTAGTACTCAAAGATCGGAATCTGAGATGTTCCGTAACTTTTCCCCTGTCTTTGTCCTTTAAAAATTTCGTCGCTGTTTATTTCTATTTTATCTCGGTATTCCTTTTCTTCATTAGTTATGATTATGCTCATTATTTCCAAGTCTAATTTTTTTGCGATTGCCCGATCTAAATCACAGCCGCTGTCTGTTATTATTTTAACTGTCATTTTTTCCTCCCTTGCTTTATTTAATTGTATAATATAGCCGACTTTTTTTCTATAATTTATGCTTTGTTTTTTATATTTTTGTATTTTCTTTACGTTATTTTAAATTTTGTATTATTTATATGTAGCATTTTTATATGATTTTTAAATAATCAGATAACATATTAAATTTTTTAGCGATATAATTTTTTATACACTACTTTTAAATATCTAAGATTTATTTTAAAAGTTCTAAATTTTTGTTTAATAATAAAATTTAAATGAAATAATTTCTTCCTCCTATATAAAACAGCCCCTGTCCATATGGACAGGGGCTATTTTATGTTTTGCTATATTAAGTTTGTAGGATTATTTTTCAAAAACTTTTGCAACTGCATTTTTAACTAATTCATCATCAGCTATAAATGGAAGAGTTATTGTTCCGTCTGCACGATTCTTGTTAAATTCAGCTGCTGTTGCAACTGCATTTTCGTTTCTCGCCCAGCTTCTTCTTGCAACTCCACCCATTACGTCCCAGCTTAGAGATAATTTGATAATTTCATCTACTCTTTCTGATCCGTCAAGCAATAATCCGAATCCACCGTTGATTGATTTACCTATACCAACGCCGCCTCCGTTATGAAGAGCAACAATAGTCATTCCTCTTGCAGCATTACCTGCATAGCATTGTACCGCCATGTCTGCACATACGTTTGAACCGTCTTTAATGTTTGAAGTTTCTCTAAACGGAGAGTCTACTCCTGATACGTCATGGTGATCACGACCCATCATTACAGGTCCGATTTTTCCTTCACGCACTAATTTATTAAATGCAAGAGCTATAGCAACTCTTCCTTCTTCATCTTGATAAAGAATTCTTGCTTCAGTACCAACTACTAATTGGTTCTTTTCAGCATCTCTTATCCAGTTGTAGTTGTCTCTGTCTTGATATCTTCTGTTAGGATCTATGTTGTCCATAGCAGCTTTATCTGTTTGAACTAAATCTTCATGGTTACGGCTTAAGCATACCCATCTGAATGGTCCGTATCCGTAGTCAAATAGAAGCGGTCCCATAATATCTTCAACATATGAAGGCCAAATAAATCCGTCTTTATCATCTATGCCGTTCTTGGATATTTCTTTTACGCCTGCATCATATATAGCTTTCATAAATGAGTTACCGTAGTCAAAGAAGTAAGTTCCTTTAGCGACAAGTTCTTTAATAACTTGGAAATGTTGTTTTAATGTATCTTTTACAAGTTCTTTAAATTTGTCATGATCTTCTGCAAGAAGTCTTGTTCTTTCTTCAAAGGAAATACCTACCGGACAATATCCTCCGTCATATGCATTATGACAAGAAGTTTGGTCGGAAAGTAAATCTATATGAATGTTATTTTCGTTCATGTAATGAAGAAGATCTACTATGTTTCCATGGTAAGCAATTGACATAGCTTCTTCTTTTTCAAGATATTCTTTTGCGATTTCCCAAGTTTCTTCCGGAGTTTCAGCAACTTTTGAAATCCAACCTTGTTCAAATCTTGTTTCAATTCTTGACATATCAACTTCAGCTACAATACCTACTGCATTGGCAATTTCTGCAGCTTTACCTTGAGCACCGCTCATTCCGCCAAGTCCTGATGTAACAAACAATTTTCCTCTTAAATCCCCATCTGCAGGTATGCCTAATTTCATTCTACCGGCGTTAAGAATTGTGTTGAATGTTCCGTGAACTATACCTTGAGGTCCAATATACATCCATCCACCGGCTGTCATTTGTCCGTAATTTGTAACTCCCATTTCTTCGGCAATTTCCCAATCTTCATGGTTGTCATATTCGCCAATTAACAAGCCGTTTGTAATAATAACTCTTGGAGAGTTCTTTCTTGAAGCAAATAATCCAAGGGGATGTCCTGATTCAACTACTAAAGTTTGTTCATCAGTCATAACTTCCAAATATTTTTTAATTAATCTGTATTGCATCCAGTTGTGGCATACTGATCCTGTTTCTCCATAAGTAACTAATTCGTAAGGATATAGAGCAACTTCAAAGTCAAGGTTGTTTTCAATCATTACTTGACATGCTTTACCTGCTAAACAATTTCCTTTGTATTCATCAATCGGCTTTCCGTAAAGGTGTCCTTCCGGTCTGAATCTGTATCCGTAAATTCTTCCTCTTGTAGTTAATTCTTCCAAAAATTCAGGGATGAGTTGTTCGTGGAATTTTTCCGGGATGTATCTAAGTGCATTTTTAAGTGCAATTTCAGTTTGAGCTTGTGTAAGTCTGAATCCTCTATCCGGAGCTCTACGAATTCCTTCTTCAAATACGGGATCTGCAGGAAGTTCGTCGAATTCCAATTTAACTTTCATCGCTTGTTCAATTTCTTTATTGTTAAGCATTGATTTATTTCCTCCTTTTAAATATACATAACCTTTTCGCATTCATTATATTTTTACCACGTCTTTTAAAAGTCAATAGTAAAAATTTTACCAAATATTTTTAAAGCTTTTTAAAATAAATTATCATTTTTTCCCTTAGATGATAATTAGACACAACTGATTTATTTTTTGTGGTTCAACTGTTTCTCTATGCAAATATATTTAATTTACTTTTATTTGACATATAATTTAACTTGTAATAAAATTTATCTGATATGCACACGTAGCTCAGTCGGATAGAGCGAAGCTCTCCTAAAGCTTAGGCCGGGGGTTCAATTCCTCTCGTGTGCACCATTTTTATTTAGGGGATTTACCTTTACATTCAAAAAGGAGATAATCCCTTTTTTGTTTAATACACTGTTTCTCTGTCCTTTACAACAACTTTTCCATGCTTAATAACAGTGTTCACATAATCTATTCCGTGAATGTAAATCACATCTGTATAATCTTGCGTATCCCAGATTTGAAGATCGGCGTACTTGCCTACTTCTATTGATCCGTATTCTTTTTCAAGTCTTAGTGCCTTAGCCGCATTGAGCGTTGCAGCTTTTAATGCTTCTTCCGCACTCAATCCATGATTTCTGCATGCCATATTCATACACAGAGATGTGGAAACTGTGTAGTTGCCTGGGTTTAAATTTGTAGCTATGGCTATGGTCATGCCTCTATCTATAAAATGTCTACCTTTAGCAAGAACTTTGTAGTATTGTTTTACATAGTCCGTGGTGGGCAATACTATTCCAACTACATTTTTTTCTATCATTATGTCGATTTCTTCTTCTGTAAGATAGTTGAGGTGAGCCACACAGTAAACTCCTTCTTCAGCAGCCATCTTTGATGCTCCCACTGATGAAAGTTCATTGCCGTGTATCGTTCCGTTCATACCGTGTTTTTTGGCAGCTTGTAAATATTTTCTTCCTTGTTCCACGGAGAAAAATTGTTCCTCCACCCATATATCCGCCAATTCAGCTAAGTTTTCTTCTTCAATTACAGGCATTACTTCATTTATGCAGAAATCTATGTATGCGTCTTTGCCCATTTCGGGATCCCAATCGTGTCCGCCCAAGTAGGTGGGAATTATGGTTTGGGGTGAAATTTCCCTAGCTTTTTTTATGGCTCTCAATTGTTTAAGTTCCGTATCCTTATCTATTCCGTATCCGCTCTTGACTTCCACAGTGGTGACTCCACCCTTTAAAAGCAGATCAAGTTTTTCTACAGAATCCTTTACCAGTTCATCAAGACTTGATTCCACAGTTTGTTTCACTGAGGACTTCATTCCAACTATACCGGCTTTTTCTTCTATTATCTTTGGGTCATCGGTGTAGAGTTTAGCAAGATATTCAGCCTTTCTATCTCCTCCGAAAGCCAAGTGAGTATGCGGATCTATGAATCCGGGCATTACGGTCTTGTTCTCGCAGTCTATTATTTCAGTTCCTTCATCAATAAATTCCTTTAAATTTTCAAACTTGTCGATTTTCTTTATCTTGTCATCTTCAACCAATATGGAATATCCTGTCAAAGTTCCTATTCCAGCGTCAATGGACTCATCTATGGTATGGATTTGTCCGCAATTTTTTAACAACAACATTTTATCCTTCCTTTCATCAAACATACTCTTATACATTTCGAACAATTTTTAAAAATTCAGTAGCAATTATGATAAACTCACACAGCATAAAAAATGTCTAATTATTTTTGCCCCGCATTTCCCATTGCCACTTCCCAAAGATATATACTTGCGACACTTCCGTAAGGACTGAATTTTTTTCTATACTTCGAAAAAACTTTCTTGTCAATTTTTTCAAGTTTATACAATCTTTTAAGGCCTCTTATTATTGCCAAATCTCCATAGCTGAACACATCAGGTCTTTGCATAGAAAATATGAGTATCATCTCAGCAGTCCACGTTCCGATCCCCTTCAAGTCTGTGAGTTTTTCAATGACTTCTTCATCACTTGCAATTTTTAACTCGTCCAAGTCCAACTCTCTTGACTGTACCTTTTCAGCCAAATTTAATATGTAGTCGGCTTTTCTGTAGGATACCCCTAATTTTTGCACTTCATCCGCTCCCGCTTCAATGATTTGTTTAGCATTAATCTCGGGAAACCTTTCCATAAATCTGTTCCACAAAGTTACATGTGCCTTGGTGGATATCTGTTGGCCCACTATGGAGTTTACTATGGCTGCAAAAACATCCTCTATGACCTCTCTTTGCACAAATCCCACTCTTTCTATAAATTCTCCGAGAACTGCGTCTTTGGATTTTAAATAATTTATTTGCTTTTCTCCGTATTGAAAGTACATATTCACCTCTATTTAAGCAAGTATCTCTTTTTGCCTACAGTCTTACCGCCGTATTCAATTGCACCCTTGGGACACTTTGCAATGCAAGCCGCACAATGAGTGCAGTTGCCTTTCCACTTAGGATATCCCTCCGAATACTCTATGTTGTTAAATACACAGACCTTCGCACAAAGTCCACACCTGTTGCACTTGTCCGTGTAGTAAAACTTCTTGTCCTTGACTATGAACTCAAAAAACACGTCATTGCCAATCCCCGACAAAAAATCATCTATTACGGAGGTTTTCTTCCTTTTAAAGTTTTCACCCTCGGAGATGACTCTTGCAGCATAAACGATTTTTTGTTCAGCCGCTTTCACAACCTGTGCATTCTTCTCGTCGGAGTCCAAGTTAAAGAGCATTATATAATTTTCAGGCATTACTATCTCCTGTAATCCTTTGAAATTCAATGCCGTTTCTCTTAAATCTTTTCTCAAGTACTTCTCCGCCGAACCTATGGAAGATCCGCAATTCATTATGGCATAGAAATCTCCGGTGCCTTGAAACTCCGCTCTTTTCAAAAAACTCGACAGAAATCTCGGCACTCTCCAGCCATAGGTGGGGCACACCAACACATAGGGCCTTTCAGATGTGAAAGTCGCTGCTCCATTTCCCTTTATTATATGGAACAAATCAATCACTTCGTCCTTTATCATAAAGGCAAGTTTTTCCGCTATATATTTTGAATTCCCCGTTCCCGAAAAATATAAAATCATAATTCCTCCACAGATAATTTATAAGATACTTTATTTTCACAACCTACAATTAATTATATCAAAAAATGGCTAACTATTGGTTTTAGTTAGCCATAAAATAAAAGCTGCTTATATTTGTAAATAAGAAACCTGCCCTTCCACTATAATGCCTATCGGGCAGGCTTGCTATTTCACAATAAAATACAAAAATTTAAACTAATCCCTTTACATAACGCTTCAGTAATGGAATTTTAAATTTCTCAGTAAATTATTTTAATCCATTTTTCCTGAATATTTTCAACTCTTTCAAACTCGTGATCTTGATAAGCTTCTATGAGTTCATAATATGCCCAGTGACTTTTTGTCAAATCATCATACATAGGGATGAGAGATTGGTTTTCGTCTATATATTCTTTGTCAGGATATCTGTTGTATAGGCGGTTCAGAATAGTTACTACTTCCGCCCTTGTGATTTCTCTGTCAGGTCTGAAAGTCCCGTCGGGATATCCCTTTATTCTGTCATTGTTGTAGGCTTGTCTTATCTCTCTTTCATACTTGTGATTTTTTATATCTGTGAAGGGCGTTTCTTTATTCGAGCCCTTCTTGTCTATATATGAAATCAACTTCACCATTTCGGCTCTTGTTATATTTTCATCGGGTCTAATATTTTCGCCCGCCTTTTCTTCCAAGAGCCCCATTTTAAATGCTCCGTTTATATATTCGTTATACCACGCATTTTTCTTCGTATCTGAATAAATCGTATTTGTTTTTTCGCCTAAAGCATAGTTTTGTAATCTCACTACCACAGCTATGGCTTCAGCTCTGGTCATATTTCCATCAGGATTTATTCTGTTTCCCGGATATCCCTTTATATATGAATAATCAATTTGTATCTTTTTTACAGGCTGTTTTTTCTCTGTATTGGATTTTGTTTCCTTGTAGTCCTTTCTTTCATAATAATCTTTTCGTTCATACAGGGAATCCGTTGGATATGCGGGAGCCGGAATCGGTGTAGGTATGGGTGTATATTTCTTTTTCCACGTTGCATAGACCTTTATATCTTCATCCACTGTGGTCAAAGATGTAAATTTCTCTCCTGTACCGTCTTGCTTTGTATTCCAGTCTATGAATTTATAGCCTTCTCTTGTTGGCTCCGTAGGAAAATCTTCCCCAACAGTTTCTCCGTCTAATACTTCAATCTTTATTATAGTGCCGGAACCGTCATTTAAATCAAATTCTACACTGTGTAGAGAAATCCACACAGCTTTAATTGTCAGGTCACCGGTAACAGTTATTTCATCTCCGGGGTTTTTAAACTCACCATTTACGTCCCAATGCAAAAATCTCTTTCCCTCAGGCGGTGTAAATGTGCTTTCAGGAAGTTTGTACGTTCCGTTCTTTTCAACTTCCACACTTTCCATAGTTCCGGTGCCGCCACTTGTATCAAATGACACGGTGTATCCCTTTGCATATGCTGCTTTCAAATATAGTGGCAAGGTTAAGTATTTTACTGATACATCCACCCTTTCAGTTTCATTAGTTTCGCTCCATCTGTTGCCCGCTTCGTCTTTATACCAATCTGTGAGCTTATTCACTTCGTCGATATAAGGCAGTTCCTTCCCTTGTGAAAATTCCTTCATCACATCCACTGCCACTAATTTGGAGCGATCTCTGTTATTGCTTTCAAATACCACATCCGCTCCTGCTTTTCCTGCTGTATTTAAAGCCACGAGAGAATTTTCCACATTTATTGTCGAAGATTTTGACATTATAGTATCTGTTTGGTAAGGTCCGAAGAATCCATTGGCGAAAAATATCTTCGGAAATTTTACATTCTTAGGTTTATCCGCATAAATTCCTCCACCTTCTCCAAACTCTCCTCCTGATTCTCCCTGTGCTGAATTCTTTGCTATTATGGAATTTTTAACATTTAAGTTGCCATTTACAAGATAGATTCCTCCACCCTTTGCCATTTTACCGACGGATTTGTTGCCTGATATCTCCGCATTTTCTATATTTGCAGTACCTCCTATGATGGAAACAGCTGCACCGAA
>CAYFRD010000001.1:8584-77236 GCA_964345555.1 uncultured Peptoniphilus sp.
CTGCACCGAAACTCATATCGGCTTTCAGTAGCACTGTTAAACATACTATTAAAAGCAACAGTCCCAAGTAATTTAAAATTCTTTTCATTTCTTCCTCCCTTTAGTTTTACCGATTAATTATAAAATATTTCCTCCGACTCTTCAATGATATAGCGATATTTATCCATACTTGATTGACATCGTGTTCAAATATGCACTCAAAGATAAAAAGCGACCAACCGTGTAAGATCAGTCGCTATTTACGATTTTTACAACACTCTATCTTTCAATTTCTCCTCCGTAGTAGATTATTCCTCCCGCATCTATTACATAGTACCCTTCCTTTTCCAAAGCTCTTTGAGCAGTTGCCGACCTGGCTCCACTTCTGCAATAGAGTATCAGCACATCCTCCTTGGTAAATTCTTTAGAGCCTACAATGTTCCCAAGTGGTATGTTAATCGCCCCCGGAACATGTCCCGAACTGAATTCACTTGGCTCTCTGACATCTATTAATTTAACGGATTCATCTGTCTTTGCATTGACTTCCACCGCCGTTTCAAGCGCTATTTTCTCGCCTGTTCTTCTGTCCGTCATTTCCACTATTTCAATATCCTCGCCTTCTCCTTCATATATAAATCTCTGTCCTATTTCCAACTCTTCTTCCACATCCATGTTCACAACAGTTTCTTTGTCCCACAGAAAAAACAGATTTTCTCCCAAGTATGTGGTCTCCTTTGTTCCTGTGGAATTTCCCGGTGATTGAGGTTTTTTTATAAATGTTGAAATTGCAAATGCCGCTGCAATAACTAAAATTATCAACCCAACTGCCATAAATTTATTCATATTTTCTCCTTATTCATAATTAAATTATAATAAAACTTTCAGTTCATTTTAATATATTAACTTCCTCGCTATAATTAAAATTTATATATTACTTTCTAATCCAAAAATATTAAACTATCAAGTGTTTCAGTTTCGGGAAATATTCTATCTTTATGCTTCTATCAAATTCAAAAAATCTTTTTATATATTGACCTCATACAATCGCTCTATATTCCATCTATAAAATATATGTGGATATAATTCCCTGAACCAGTCCTATGATAAATCCCATTACCAATCCCAAAAACTCTATGGCTCTAAGTTCTCTGCTCGCCACCTTGAGCACCAATTCCTCTATTGTGCTGAGATCCAATTCATTTATCTTGTTCTCAATGAGGGTGGCTACGTCCATTTTCTCCCTGATTTGCGTCTGTGCAACTCCTTTGAATTCTTCGAATATCTTGGGAGCTTCCTTGTTCATTTTTCCATCCACAGCTTTTATAAGCATATTTCTAAGGGCAGCCGGCAACAGTGTTGTATTCTCCTCTATTATGTTGTCCACTCTCCCTGAGATAAATTTTGCAAATTCCTTTTCATCTTCTCTGCTTATCAACTGGTCGATTAAATCTTCTCTGTCCAGCAGATCATCCCTGACCAAAAGGCTGAACTTCTTCGCAAGATCTCCTTTACGCTTAGGTATCAGTCCCTGAAATAAAAAGGGTCCGAACTTTATCGGCTCGAAAGGTCTGAAAATACTCTTTACCGCCAATATATTGGTTATATATCCTATAAGTGCGCTTATTATCGCAATAAACAAAACTCGTACTAATTCCATATTTCTCCTTTGCAATCCTTTTAAAACTCATCTGCGGAGACAATTATACAACATTCATTATATATTCCCAAGTATTACTCTGTTTAAATATTTTTCCGCTATTTTCTCAAAATAAATCATCAATTCAATATCCGTGGGCGGTTCAGTATACTTGTACCTGGGAAAGTATCTCGTGATGTGTAGAGGTATGTCCCTGTCTAAAGATGCTAAGAATTCCACTTCTCTCACGAATTCCTCCAAATTGTCGGATATGCCCGGCACTATAAGTGTGGTAATCTCCACATGGGATTTTTCCGTCGTTTTTCTGATAGTGTTCAAGACCGTTTTTAAATCGCCGCCCATCTTCCTGTACTTATCTTCCGAAAAAGCTTTTAAATCTATATTCCATGCATCTACAAAGGGTAACAATTTTTGCAAATACCTGTCGTTTATTTGACCGTTCGATACCAACACGATTCGCAACTCTTCTTCGGAAGCGAGTTTCGCCGTGTCCAGTATATATTCGTAATTCAAAAGTGGTTCATTGTATGTGAAAGCAATGCCTATGTTGCCGTCTTTTTCGTAATTTTTTGCGATGTTTATTAACCTTTCAGGAGAAACTTCTTCAAAGGGATAATCTTTCAATCCCGCTCTCGATATCTCGTGATTTTGACAAAATTCACATGCCATATTACAGCCGAAGGAACCCACGGATAAGATATTGCTTCCCGGACAGAAGAAATTAAGCGGTTTTTTCTCTATGGGATCTAAACCCAGCGCCAAAATCTTCCCATAGTTTAAGGAAATTATTCTTGATCCGTCGTTTTTTCTCGTCTTGCAAAAACCCACTTCATTTTTCTTGATTTTACAGTATCGCGGGCATAAATCGCATATCAAGTTACTCATGACGCACCACCTCAAATCTCTCGAGAGAATAATTTTCTTCCTTGGATATTCCGGCCTTTCTTAGAGCTATGGAAACCTGTGTTTCCACATCGTCGACACCTTCAAGATCAGGCAACAGAAGTCCTCTTTTTCTTCCATAGGTAACTATGACTCCGTACTTTTTGACATCAAGCATAGAAATATCATCGATTTTTTCCGCTTCACCCAGCACATCTACGGAAATTTTCAAATTCTCAAGTTCTTCTTCTCTCACAGGATAAAATCTCGGATCTTCCGTAGAAGAACTTATCGCATTGTGCATTACTTCCTCTCCCACGCAATCAGACGTAGGAGCAATGGTTCCTATGCAGCCTCTAAGCTCTGAGTTTTCATGAATGCTCACGAAAACTCCCGCCCTCTTTGCCCTTAATTCCTCGGGCATTTCTTCGTAAATTTTTTCCAGACTTTCTCTATCTCCCCTGACATAACTTTCTATGGTATCTCTCGCAAGTTTCACATAAATATCCTCTTGAGGTGTGAAAGAAAAAGCTCCATATCCTACACCGAAAGGTCCTTCATAGGATAGTTTCTCAGCTTTTACCTTTACCCTGTCAAATATTCCGGCCATTATATCAAAGGATTTTATACCGCATTGGGCAGCTTTTTCTATTAAGTTCTCCGGGAATTCAATCAAAGATTTAAAATCCGCTTTCTCCAGAGTCTCAATGATTTTTTCGTCAAATAGAGGCCCTTCCGCCCTATATCCATAGGGGCCATCCTCCTTTAATACATGAGACAAATCTCCGGACGCTATGTAGACAACACGTCTATTTAACTCATCTACGGATTTTTTTACCGCTTTTCCCAAATCACAATGAACTTCTGCCGGCAATGCTGAGATGCCCAACCTCACAATTTTATAGTCCCTATATTTTTCATTGATAAACCTGATCGGTATTAAACTTCCATGATCAAGCTCTCTTGATTCTTCAACAGGTGACGCCATCGGTGCCGAGTAGAAATTATCCTTTATTTTAAGAACTAATTCCTCGTCATAGATCACGGACTCCTCTACTCCTCCGATACCGAAGTCAGACAAATCTCCCTCGGCACTTTGCCCTCCTCCTATGAAAAACCCGTCCCTGTAGGCAGGCGCATGAGGCGATGAAATAATAATCACTTCCGGCTTTAATTTTGCTATTTCCTCCGCAACTTTTTTAAAAGAATTTGCAGTCTTCTCGATCTTCTTCTCTTCTCCTCGACCCACTTCCGGCAAGATAATCGGCGGATGCGGAAGAACATATCCTCTTAAAATCATAATATCACCACCCTTTATTGTTAATAGTTATACCCATAGAAAAAGAAAGACAGTCAATTGACTGTCTTAGGATAAAAATTTATTTATTATTTAAAGTTTAAATTCTGATTTTTATGACAAGTGAGATTTAAACCTTTGTTTTTTATTAAACCATTATTTTTCTATTTTCAAAATAAATTTTACTATTGATATTCAAAAAAATAAATTCTGTGTTACAATATTTTTATGCTGTTGTGGCTCAGATGGTAGAGCAATTGATTCGTAATCAATAGGTCGCGGGTTCAAGTCCCGCCAACAGCTCCAACCCTTGAACTCATTTTCACGCTTTACTCATTCGTTTCATCGTGTCTAAAATATTCTCATGTTCCAAATTTTTCACATCGAAAGAAAACATATTAAATACTATTTGAACAAAAACTCCACCCAGCACGGAACTTATTATTGTCCCTATTCCAAAACTTCCGCCGAGCATTATGCCTACGACCACAGCCATTACATCAACTATTGACTTTGTATATCCCATTTTCATCTTCCATTTTTTGGACAACGCTATGGAAAGAGAATCTCTGGGGCCGCTGCCGAAGCCCGGTTTTATGTAGTAATAGGTGGCAAATCCTATGATTATCATTCCCAAGAACAAAAACAGAATCTTCATAGGCAATGTATCGGGTACGGTGAATATGCCCGTGTTTATGTTCAACTGCAAAAATCCCCCTATTAATGTGGAGTTAAATATGGTGCCTATGCCGAAAGGCTCTCCCATAGCCACAGCAACAAATATTATTACTATGGATACGATTACATTTACTATTCCTATGCCGATGCCTGTGTGCAGTGTTATGCCGCCGTGAAACACGTTCCACGGATCCATTCCCAGCCCGTTATATACGTAAAAGGTAAGTCCCAAACCATATAGATAACAGCCGAATACAAGATATACGATTCTCTTTAAAAAGTTTTTATCCATGTGAATTCCTCTCCATGTAAAATTATAAATTAATTATAATATAAAACCTTTGTAAAATCTTAAATTTCTGAAGAAATGAATTAAATATTGAATATATGTCGTTTTTCACTGTTGAATATCTAAAAAAATCTCAAGTTTAAATGGATATATTTTTCATATGAAAAGCCTGCTCCCATTGTATAGGTACAGGCTTTAAAAATATTCTATTTAGTTTTGTATATCTCTTTGAGCTTCAGGATCAGATTCCACTGAATAGTCGGAGAAAGTAAGTTCCAATTCCTTTTCCTGTCCGTTCCTTATGATCTTCACTTTTATGGTTTCTCCCGGGGAGTATTTGTACATTATGCTTTGCATGCTCATTATTCCCGTGATGTCGTCATTGCCTATTTTGACTATTACATCTCCCACTTCTATACCGGCAGCCTTTGCAGGCGAGTTTTCATATACTTTAAATATAAATACTCCTTTGTCCACACTTAATTTTTGACCTAGATATTTTTCCGCTCCTTCTACATCCACGGACAGTACACCTAATGATATTGGTTTGTATTCTCCCGTTTCCAGTATTTGGTCTATCATGGGTTTTACAAAATTAATGGGTATGGCAAATCCCATTCCCTCTGCGGTGTTTACCTTCACAGTGTTTATACCTATTACTTCACCTTTTTCGTTGAGAAGAGGTCCGCCTGAGTTTCCTCCGTTTATTGATGCATCTGTTTGGATAAGACCCACCATGTATCCGCCACCGTTTACTTGTCCTACATATCTGTCCAATCCGGAGATAATGCCTTGGCTGACTGAGTGTTGAAATGCCATGTCGATGGGATTACCTATGGCTATGGTTGTTTCTCCTATTTGTGCCGAATCGGAATCACCTAAGGTCGCAGGCACAAGTTTTTTATCGCCGGGTTCAATTTTAACTACAGCTATGTCTGCACCTGTTTCTACCCAGACCGGTTTGCCCTTGAAGGCTGTTCCGTCTTCTATTATAACAGTGCATTCACTTACCACTTGATTATTCATCTTTACGACGTGGGCGTTGGTAAGAATGTATCCTTCTTCGTTTAGAATTATTCCCGATCCTGTGCCCGTAGTTTGCATCGGTCCGAAAAAGCTGTATGTTTCTCCTGTGGTAGTGATGCCCACAACAGATGGTATGGCTTTTTTAGCGACAGCTGTCGCCACATTTACATCACCCTTTGTACTGATGGTTATGGCCTGGTTGTTTTCCGCCGAGGGTTGATCGCTATTTGAAACATTGTCCATCAACAGCACATTGGTTATTGCAGAGCCTATAACTCCTCCCAGTATTGAGAAAACAAGTGCCATCACTATCCAAGACTTACCTGATTTCTTTTTGTTTTTTCTATTATATTGATTGTAACCGTCATTATATTGTGTATCATATCGGTCTTCATATTCAAATCTTTGAACTTCGTTTTCATTTTCCTTTTCAAACAATTTAATTACCTCTCTTTCCCTATTTCCTACATTATATATAAAGTTAATACCCTAATTGTGACACATTTATGAAATTTTATTTTAAATTTGGTGAATTTTGGTATGAATATATAGAGGAGGTAATTATGAAAATAACTTTTATTAAACACTCATGCTATACTGTTGAAACGGAAAATTATTATTTAGTATTTGATTATATAGGAGGAAATTTAAATATCCCCAAGGATAAAAAACTCGTGTTTTTTGTAAGCCACAGACATGCAGACCATTTCAGCGATAAAATATTTGATTACAATGCCGACATGTATGTAATATCAGATGATGTTAATTTCCATTGCAACGGCAATGTTGCAATCATGGCACCTGATGAAGAAATTCACGCCCTGGGCTTGACCATAATCACCCACGGTTCCACCGATGAAGGTGTAAGTTTTTATGTAAATGTTGAAGATCAGGGGATAATTCATTCAGGAGATTTGAATTATTGGATGTGGGATCACTACACAAAGACGGATATTTTGGAAATGGACAGATGGTTTAAGTCCGAAGTGGATAAGTTCAAAAGCTATGATACTTCTGTGGTAATGATGCCCGTAGATCCAAGGCTTAAAGAATACTACGATTTAACAGCAGACTACTTTTTGCAAAATATTGAGGCAGATCACTTTTTCCCCATGCATATGTGGGAGAATTTCGATATTTCAAGGAGATTAAAGGAAAAATATCAACACCAATATCCAAACAAAGAAATCCATATTGTGCAAGGAGATGGAGAAATTTTTGAAATATAAAACTTATAAAGTATTCTCTGTATCTTAAAAATAAAACAAATTAACTGCTGAATTTTAATATAAAAAAAGCCTTTGAATGAGTTAGTGTTTGGAGTAATTCTCAGTCTACGTAACCTAACTAAGGAATCAAAGGCTTTTGTAATCTTATAAATTAAATATTTTAATTTCTATTATTTTAAGTTTTCCAGTATTTTTTTAGTGAGTTCCCATGTGTTTTTTACGGATGAAATACTCACTCTTTCCAGAGGACTGTGCACGTCGTGCATATTCGGTCCGTAAGATACCATTTCACAGTTGGGAAGTGCTTGTTTCAGCATTCCGCATTCAAGTCCCGCGTGTATTGACGTGTAGATTGCTTCTTTTCCGAAGACTTCTTCATAGGATTTAAGCGCTATATCTCTTAAGGGACTGTCTTTTTCAAAATGCCATGACGGATAGGTGTTAGATATTACAAACCTTGCATCGCATTTCTTCGACAAATTTTTAAGAACTGCAACCATGTAGTCCAGTTTTGAATCGACTGAGGATCTCAGTGATGTTTCAATAAATATTTCCTTATCTCTTTGTTCAATGACTGCTACATTCAGCGAAGACTCCACAAGTCCGTCGATATCCTTGGACATGGACATAACACCATCGGGCGACATCAATATATAATCTATTAAATTATTTGTGCTTTTCGCATCCATGCAGCTTTCCAATTCCACATCCATAAAGCTTATTTCAAAACCCGGTTCTTCAACTTCATATTCGTCTATTATATCCGATGCGATTTTTTCCATAGCCGCTCTTGCTCCGTCAAGTTTCTCCGTAAAAATTTCTGCATAAGCTTTTTGCGGAATTGCGTTTTGTTTAGTTCCTCCACTTATCTTGGCTATCTTGACATCGAAGATGTTTCTTCCTTCTTCAAGAATTCTGAATAAAACTTTGTTGGCATTTGCTCTTTGTTCATGTATGACTTGTCCTGAGTGTCCGCCTTTTAATCCTTCAATTAAAATGCCTATTCCCGTTTTTTTGCATTCTTCGACTTCATATTGGAAGTAAGTTTCAATAGTTGCTCCGCCTGCCGATGCTACGGTGAATATTCCTTCTTCTTCGGAATCTATGTTCAAAAGTCTGGTTCCCTTTAAAAGTTCCCCCTTAACTGCCGCCGCACCGTCCATAGTGGTTTCCTCTTGCGTAGTTATCAAAAGTTCAAGGGGCGGATGTTTTATTTCATCAGAATCCAAAATTGCAAGTCCGTAGGCAACCGCTATACCGTTGTCCGCTCCCAATGTTGTACCCTTCGCCTTTAGAAAATCTCCTTCAACTTCCAGTTCGATGGGATCCTTCTCAAAGTCGTGTTCAACACCTTCCGCCTTTACGCATACCATGTCCATGTGCCCTTGAATTATCACGGGTTCTGAATTTTCAAATCCTTCCGTTGCCGGTTTCTTTATTATTACATTCCACAACTCATCTTGAAATACTTCCAATCCTCTGTCTTTGGCAAATTTCACCAAGTAGTCGGAAATTTCCTTTTCATTTCCGGATTCTCTTGGGATTTTCGTTATTTCATAAAATTTTTCAAATACTTCTTTCGGTTCTAAATTAAAATCCATCAGTTCCTCCTAATTATTTATATTTAAATCTCATCTTTCATCTCTTCTCACTTCCATCTTATTGATTATGAAATTTATTGTCAAGTTTATAAAATTTATGTTATTATTTGATTTAGGAGGGATTTTATTAAAGGTTTAAAAGAATATTATGATTTGCCTGTTTTTGTCGGTTTCGTTATTTTAAATACTTTATTTTTTTACCTGACCTATACCGCTGCAACTATCGAAGACTTTTCAAGTTATTTTATAATTAACGACAGTCTAACAATTGTAAGTATAGTATATGTCATCTATGTCGTAGCACTTTTTATTTCAAAGAATCCCTTTTACAAAAGCAAGAGTTATGCCGCTCAACTATTGTTCTTTCTTCCTCTGCTATCTTTAGCCGTAATTTTATACTTGAAAATAGATATAAAGAGAGATTTTATATTTACATCCTACATACTCTTATTGCTTCTTGCTATCTACAGATTCATCAAGTACAACGGTCAGTATATAGACCAAAAATACACCTCCGATTTCAAATATTTCAAAAATGCAAAATTAATCGAGTTTGTATATTTTGTGTTAATCTATGCCATGATCGCTCTTTTTCTCGTTGACAAACTCCTTTGGTCAATTGTTCCATTGCTTTTAGCAATCGGATTTGCAATATTTTCCAATCGCAAAAAATTAAAGACAAAGCTGGACGATTTTAAATACGCCGGCCTTGTCTCCGTAACCATATATGCAATTATGGTCCTTCATGTGAATGTTATATTTTTCTCAGTGGTATAATGGATATTTATCCTCGCATATTTCACATACTTGAGAAACAGACTGCCCATTAAGAATTAATCCAATCTCATTATTCCACAGCCTATGGCTCCGGGACCTCCGTGCACTCCAAGCACAGGCGTAAGTTCCGTTTCAAGAAACAGATCCGCACCTTTAATCAGGTCCTTAATGCTTTCCTTCAAGATTTCTTTTTCCCTTTCATTGTCTCCGGAAAAAATAATCAATCTGTATTTCTTAGACTCCCCTACTTCTTTTATTATCGCCTCGGTAAATACCTTCAAACTCTTTACTTCGCCTCTTATCTTGTCCAAGGCCACCACCGCTCCGCTGTCATCTTGAGAAAGAAGAGATGTTATCTTCAACAAATTACCTATCATTCCCTTGTACTTATTGAATCTGCCGCCCTTTACAAGATAACTCAAAGTTCTGAAGAGAGCATATATTTTAGTTTGATCGTTTACCCTGTCCAACTCTTTAAAAATCTCTTTTATATTTTTACCTTCATCTCTCAATTCCGCCGCTCTTATGGTCATAAGTGCTGTAGTCGCTCCTACGTGCTTAGTTTCGTATATATGAATATTTATTCCCTCATAGGATTGCTTGACCGTATGGTAAAGCGTCGCCATGCCCGTAACCGTGCTCGATGAAGTTATACAAATGATATCCTCTACTCCCTCGGACTTCAATTGATCAAATAAATCTACAACATCTTTAACCGGAGGAACACCTGTGGATAGACATTCATAGTTTTTCATAACCTTGTAAAATTCCTTTGAGCTTATATCTTCCAAATCCTTGTAGTGTTTACCGTCCATTTCTATGTAGTAGGATAAAAGTCTGACCCCGAACCTTTCAGCCAATTCATATGTAAGATCCTGAGTCGTATCGGCAATAATTTCAATTCTCTTCATTATATTCCTCCAAATTTTTAAATCCTCGTTGCTTCAGAATCATAGTACCTAACAGTTTGAGGGCAAAGGCATTGGCTATTAACTCCACGCCCAACTTATTTTCATCAACTTCAAACCCGCCTATATAGTCACGACCTTCTTCCACCATGTATCCGAAGACACTCTTCAGTGCATTTTCAACGGTTTGTGCAAAGGTATCGTAAGCCTTGTCTATCTTCATCAAATCCAGTTGCAACTCAACACCCGTCTTGACCTCGCTTATATTTAAAACTTGTTTGTAAACAGCTATTACAATTAAATGAGCCACTTGAGTCCGATTGTACTTTCTTCCCTTTGGTTTTGGCAAAAATCCAAGCTTCGTATAATTCTGAATCATGGTCGTAGTTATGGGAAGCTCCTCACGAATTATCGGATTTAAAACTTTCGCTATATAATTCACAACCTCCTGATTAAACAAACTTTGCTCCGGCAGTTCCTTCCACCTGGGACAGTGAAAATCGTAAATCGCTAAAAATTCTTTCTTCAAAACAAAAACCCCTTGTAATATATAGTTATTGTAACCATATATTACAAGGGGTGTCATTATTTGTCAAGATTTTACTGAATTATAGTCTAAATTATATTATTTAACTACGCTGAACATCATGAATCTAAGCCAAAAAGCAGATTTTCCGGTTATCTTCTTTTTATTGAACCTAAAATACCTCTTGCTATTTCTCTGCCTATGGTCCTTGTGATGGTGCCGAACATTGAGTCAAGACCTCTGTCGAGATATTTTCTGTCTTCCTTTCTTTTTTTAGCTTCTTCTTTTTCTCTCTTTTCCTGCTCTTTTCTCATTATCTCTTCTTGTTTAATTCTTTCTTCCTCTTTGCGAAGTTCTTCTTCTTTCAACTTCTGTTCTTGAAGTTTCGATTTTAAAACCTCGTAGGCGGATTCTCTGTCAACTGCAGCATGATATTTTCCATAAAGATAGGAATTTGTAACTATATAATTGATATCTTCCGGACTTAGATTGTCAAAGGAGGAATGAGGAGGTCTTATGAGCACTTTTTCAACTTTTGTAGGAATGTTTTTTTCATCGAGGGTCTGTACTAAAGCTTGACCTGTTTCAAGATTTAAAATTTCATCAACTGTATCAAAATTTTCATTTTCGCGCAAAGTTTTTGAAATCTCTTTAACTGCGGCGGCTTCTTTAGGCGAAAATGCTCTTAACTGATGGATGATTTTAGTTCCTAATTGAGATGAAATAGTATCAGGTATATCCATAGCATTTTGTGTAATAAAAAATATTCCCACTCCCTTTGATCTTATGAGTCTTACCACGGTATTTAATTTTTCAAGAAGTGTTTTTGATATGTTTTTAAACAACAAATGTGCTTCATCAAAGAAAAATACCGCTACCGGTTTTTCAGGATTTCCTATTTCAGGCAATATTTCAAAAAGTTCTGAAAATAAATACAATAAAAATATTGAATACAGTTTCGGTTTATTAATCAATCTCTTACTGTTTAATATATTTATAAATCCGTTGCCCAATTCATCTCTTTTCAAAAAATCATTTATGTCTATTGTCGGCTCTCCGAAAAATTCATCCGCACCTTCCTCTTCCAGTACAAGCAGTTTTCTTTGAATGGAGCTGAGAGATGATGATGCTATATTGCCGTATTTTACGGAAAGTTCTTCTCTATGGTCACGCAAATATCTTATCATGGAGTTTATATCTTTTAAATCAAGCAACAAAAATCCCTTTTCATCTGCAACTCTAAATAATATATTTATAATACCTTCTTGCGTGTCGTTAAGTTCTAAAACTTGAGATAGAAGTAAAGGCCCCAGTTCCGATATTGATATTCTAAGATTCAATCCTCCATCTCCGTATACATCCCAAATATTTATCGGATAGTTTCTGTATTCAAAATCCCCGATGCCCATTGCCTCAAGTCTTTTATTTATATTTTCATCAGGAGTGCCCACTTTGGATAAATTAATTAAATCAGACTTCACATCACTTAAAAAAGTCGGTACTCCTATTTGAGACAGTTCCTCACAAATAATTTTTAACGTGACCGTCTTTCCGCTTCCTGTCGCTCCGCATATTACTCCATGCTGATTCAACTTGTCGCTTCTTAAATTGAAATATTCTTTTCCCTTTCCTAAAAATATATCCATACTCTACCTCCATTTAATCGCATACTCTGTTAAAAATAGTATATCATTTGAAATTGTTTATGAGATGTTTATTTTATAAGCAAGTTGAAAATTTTATTATTTATTTTGTAATGATTAATTTATTTTTCAGTTATTTACACAAAAGGGACAACGGAGCAATTAATTATAATCACCGGCTCAATAATCAATTTTATTATGATAAATCACTAAAAAATATCTGTTGGCAGATGTTTTCTTATACCCAACAGATATTATATAATCTAAAATACGATATTTTAGTTTTTAATGATTTAACTCAAAAAGCGAATGAATTAATATCACTATTCACGTGTATGGGTTTTATCCCCCAACGGTTAGGAAACCACATTATTTACAAACTCGAATTTAACAGACTCTTAATCTCTTCCGGAATTTCTACACTTTCAAGTATATTTACTTTCTCATAACTTCCCGTCTGCTTTATTTCTGTAACTTCATTATTATCCTTATTTAAAAATTTCGCTTCCCACTTAAAGGAAATCGGATAGTAATTGTCTTTTTTAAAGTAATAGCGAGCCTTTAATGAAGTAAGTTCTTCAAAGGATGAATTGCATTCCTCTCTGCCGAAAAGTATATTTTTGATTTCATTTATATCATCCGGACCAGATTCAAGCTCAACTACATAAGTATCTTCCGACTCCATCAGTTCACAGTAGTTTTCAAGTGATTCTAAAATATTATTTGAACTGATAATTGTTTCACTTATGAAATAATCTTCTTCATTTTCAATTACTTCGTTAACCTTTAAAATATAGCTCTCCAAATCCTCTTCATCGACAAATTTAGCAAATATTTCCTTTTTACTCGGAACTTCAGCGCTTTCTGTAGGATTGTCTTTTTTATTTTGTGAACATCCCGTCAAAAGTATAGCTATAACTAATGAAATCATTAAATATTTTTTCATAATTATCTCACGATTGATTAAGCATATCTTATTACTGGTTTTATAATTGATCAAATCAATTCTACATTTTGATTAAAATAAGCTATAACATAAATGGTTCCGTTTCCATAGCTATCATAACCCAAATATCTCCAGCTTAATTTAGCCGTATGATCCCATTATAAATTGGAATAAAACCGAATTTTCCCATGCTTTTGACTATAGAAACATCAATTCCTAAATATGTAAGAAAACCTTTTACTTGCACTCTCTTTTTTTATTTTATAATAAAGTATAAATTTAATCAACCGAGCTGTTATTTTGTATATTGTTATGAAAAGAACTTACTATCCCGTATGAGTTTTATCTGATGACTTTCTTGTTTGCAAAGGGTTTCATCAAGAATAAGCCCCAAATAACATTATAAAAACGGAGTTCTTTATTTTAAAGACTCCGCTTTATTTGTTAATTTCATATGTCTAATTATCTTTTCAATATTTTAATACACTGCCTGTTTTTTCGAGACAATTCTGTAATAAGATCCTGATGTTAATTTATAGATGGCAATATAGATCAAGAAGTAAATAGCATACACTGCTATGAAGGATATTATCTTGTACTTGGTTTCAAAGAGTCCTATCATCGAAAGCATGAAACTTATGACTTTAAATGCCACTGCGATGTGAATGCCTGCTACTATGGGTGGAAGCAAAAATACGGTTTTAACTTGTGTGCTTATGCTTTGTTTGACTTCTCTTTCCGTCATGCCGGCATTTCTGTAGACGTCAAACCTGTAAATACCCTCATAACCCTCGGAGATCTGCTTGTAGTATATCGAAAGTGCTGTTGCAAGTATGAATACTGCTCCTAAAAATATTCCTATGAAAAATATCGCTCCGTAAAGGGACATGAAAAATGCTTTTTCATTTTCTCTGTTTGTTAGTGAAAATCCTGCAACCCTGTTTTCCACTTTGAAATTTTCCATTTCTGTGGTTATCATGTCAACTCTTGAGTTGGATTTATCGCCCTTTATATTGAAGGAATAAATACTTTCATCGCTTAGCAGCTTAGGATACTTGGATATTAATTTCTCCTGATCATCTACAAATACGGTCACCGTGTTCAAAACACCGACTTCATTTATAGCTGATTTAAATTCGAAGTTCGTCACTTTTTACCCTACAGATATTTTATCCTCGGGTAAAATTATCTCTTCTATGGGTGTTTCTCCGCTATAGAATGCTTCCGTGCTATTGTCCGCATATTCATCTCCCAGTACTCTTTTATCCATAAATACGATTATTGATTTATTGTAGTCGGTCCAGTTGTTGTAGTCGCTGAAGTTATAGGCTTTCGTCCCTTCAACGGTGGCAAATCCCCTGGAAAAATCTTCTTTGAATTCTTTTTCCTTTTGTAAATTGTCTTGTGCTAAAAGTTTATCTATCTGTGCGTATATATTATTTTTATCGGCGAATTTATTGTCGGTCTTCATATTTATCTGTCTGGGGAAAATATCGCTTATCATTTGGTCGGCAGTGAAGTACAGAGCCGCCGCTGATGATAAAAGCACAAGTGTGGCACAACTCATAATACAAATCGTCGCAAGTCCTCCGGCGTTTTGCTTTATTCTGTGTTTAAGTCCCGATATTGCCACAAAGTTATCAGCCTTGTAATAAATTTTTGAATTTTTCTTTAAAACATCTAAAACAACAGAGGTTACAGCATTAAATCCAAAATTGGTTCCCACTATTACAAAGGTAGCTGCAAGGAAAAAATTTGGTATAGAGTTAATTGGTGATTTCGATGTAAGCGCAATATAGTATCCTGCTCCTATGAACAATACAGAAAGAACCGCCTTTATCCAAAGTGGAATTATGCCTTTGTCCATCTTTTTCGACTTTGTGAACAATTCAAGGACATTAGTCCTTCGCACTTCTATTATTCTTAAAATTATAATCAATACATCTATGACAATAAATACACCTAAAGTTATAAAGTAGCTTTCAAAATTCGGCAGGAATTTCTCCAATCCTTGAAATTTCATCGCCTTCAAAAACAGATCTTCAAACAATCTGTAAAACAGAGATGAAGATATAAGTCCTGCAATGATCGACCCGATTCCCACTATTAAAAATTCAATTATCAGTATTTTTGATATTTGTGATTTTTCCAGTCCCAATATATTATACAGTCCGAATTCCGACCTTCTTCTATTCATTATGAAGTTATTTGCATATATCAAAAATCCCAGAGAAAATACCGACAAAATTAACATACCAAGGAATAAAAGTGATTTTACATGATCCATTCCCTCGTAACCGTCAATGGATTTATTGAAGAGAATATTCAAGCACAGCCCATGTATCATTACCAATATAGAATTCAAAATTATAAAGGGCAGATACACCTCTTTGTTCTTGGTTATTCCCTTTGTAGTTAAGTTTAAATATAGGTTTTTCATTTACTCACCGCCGATTTGTGTGAGTGAATTGGCGATTTCTTCATACATCTGTCTACCGCTTCTGTCGCCCTTGTAGAGTTGGTGAAATATTTTGCCGTCCTTTATGAACAAAATCCTCGAAGCGTAGGATGCCGCCTTTATTGAATGGGTGACCATGAGTATAGTTTGTCCGCTCTCATTTATATTCAAAAAATATTCAAGCAAGTTGTCGGCGGATTTTGAGTCCAACGCTCCTGTCGGTTCGTCTGCAAATATTATCTTAGGATCTGTTATCAAGGCCCTTGCGACAGCGACTCTCTGTTTTTCTCCGCCGGAGAGCTCATAGGGATACTTGTTTATTAGTGATTCAATGCCCAATTTTCCCAAAACACGCATGAGTTTGGGCTTCATGTCTTTTATTGA
Source organism: uncultured Peptoniphilus sp. (assembly GCA_964345555.1). Taxonomy (GTDB): domain Bacteria; phylum Bacillota; class Clostridia; order Tissierellales; family Peptoniphilaceae; genus Peptoniphilus_E. Next base: position 24,865 of record CAYFRD010000001.1, read on the forward strand.
TTCCTGTCGCAATACAAGAGGCAATAGCACATTGTCTTTTACATTAAAAGTATCTAAAAGATTGTAATCCTGAAATACATATCCTAAATTATCTCTTCTGAATTTTGTTCTGTCGCTGTCGGGTATGCTGCTTAAGTCCACATTTTTTAAATGGATTTTCCCTTCTGTGGGTTTGTCCAACAGTGCCAATATATTGAGCAATGTGGTCTTTCCGCTGCCGGATTCTCCCATTATGGCTACGAATTCTCCCTCTTCCACGTTGAAATTTATATTTCGCAGCGCTTCCACTTTTTTATCTGAAAATTTTCGTCCGTATATTTTTTTGAGTCCTGTAACTTCAAATAATGACATATTATCACTCCTTGAAATTATTATATAAAAAAAGGAGAAAACTCTCCCTAATTAAAAGTTACATTTTCTCCTCTGAACTTACATTATTGTAAGGTGCTCTTGTCAAATATGAGTTTAACTGTTGTGCCTTCTCCCACACTTGAGTCCACTTCCAATTTTATGTTCAAACTATCTGCAACGGATTTCACAAGGCTGAGCCCCATTCCTGTGGATTTAGTGTAAATTCTGCCGTTATATCCCGTAAATCCCGGTTCGAAAATCCTTGGCAAGTCCGATTTTTCTATCCCTATGCCCGAATCCTTTATGAATATGCAGCCATCTCCCGACAAAATATTTATCTCTCCGCTCTTGGTGTATTTAAGAGAATTTGATATCAACTGCGAAATTATGAACTCCAGCCACTTGGAATCGGAAATCACAACCATTTCTTTAAAATCGGCATTTATTTTTATTTTGTTTTTTATGAACAAATCAGCGTACTTTCTCACAGAAGCTTTCACTACATTCTCAACTCTCACCTTTGAAAAACTGTAGTCCGTCACCGGTGAATTGTGTCTGTAGTAAGCCAATATCATATTTACATAATCTTCTATCTTCAGAACTTCAATTTTTAAATCCATCCCATCACGCTCTTCCAACAGCAAATTCAGAGCTGCTATAGGCGTCTTTATCTGATGTGCCCACAAAGTGTAGAATTTATTCACTTCTTCCAATCTTATCTTGTCCTCCGAGATTAAATTCTTACTTTGCATTTTATAGGCTTCTATTCCTTCAAGAAGCAATTTAGACATAGGATCCGAAATTTCAATATCTGTACTTACTTCATCACCCTCTAAAAATCGAATTAAATTCAAGTACTTGGATTTATACCTTCTGTAAAAGTACAAACTGCACAGAAATAAAATCACAAAGGAAATCAAAACCGCATACAAAATCGAAAAAACTTCGATACTTCTGCTGTATAGCACCAGTGTAAAGACAGCTGCAATCAAAACCACTGCCGTTAAATATGAAAATCTTGACTTTATATAATATAAATAACTAATCCGTCTCAACATAGTATCCCACTCCCACCTTAGTGTGTATGATGTTATCAAGACCCAAGGATTTTAGCTTTGCTCGCAATCGTGAAACATTCACCGTCAAAGTATTGTCATCTATGTACTCATCGGATTGCCAAAGGCGCACCATTATTTTCTCTCTTGAAATCACCTGTCCCCTGTTCACAAGGATTATCTCCAATATTTTAAATTCATTTTTAGTTAGCACTTCTCTCTTGTCCATGTGCGAAATAGTCATCTCGGATAAATTGAGTTCCAATTCCCTATATAATATTTTTTCAGGCTTGGAAACAAAGTCATAACTTCTTCTGAAAAGCGCCTTTATCTTGGCAAGAAGCACTTCCATATCGAAGGGCTTGGTGATGTAGTCATCAGCACCCATGTCCATTGCCATGACGGCGTTTAAATTTTCCGAAGCCGAGGACAAAAATACTATGGGCACATTGGAAACTTTACGTATTTCTCTGCACCAGTAATATCCGTTATAAAATGGCAATGTCACATCCATAATGACGAGATTGGGTGCAAACTCTTCAAAATCTTCCATGACTTTATCGAAATTCTCCACTCGCTTTACATCATAACCCCAATTTATTAAATTTTTTTCAATTAGCTTTGCGATAATATCATCATCTTCAACTATGATTATTTTATTCATATCAAACCTCTATTATGCAGCAACTTAGATATAAAATATCGCCTTACTACAATAATAACCAATAGAGTATTTTACTTCAATTTATTTTTAAACTGTGCAATACAAAAATCATACTCCGCCCCATCTCAGTTTTTCCCATATATCCAATAACAAAAAGTAGGGGGCGATGCTCTCATCGTCCCGAATAATCTTCGAAATATAAAAAGACTTCGGCGAATTTCCGAAGTCCTATTTTTAAAATATCAATAATTCTTCTGTTTTGTATTCTTCTTGCGGTGTTGCAGGTGCTATGGGTTCTACAGGCTGCACAGGTTGTTCCGGTGTTTTTACCTCTTCATAAACTCTCTGTTTAACTCCCCAACTTTCCAGTTCTGCATCTGTACCTATCCACACGGGCATGCCCACTCTTGCTCTGGGGAATATAAATGTTTCAATGTCATAGTTGAACATTCTTATACATCCGTTTGATGAAAAAGTGCCTATTTCTCGCGGCTTGATTGTGCCGTGAATTCCATATCCCGATTGTCCGGGAATACTTAGTCCCATCCATCTTTCTCCCAGCGGGTTTTTAGGATCGTCCGCCTTTACGGGTGTGTATTTTCCTCCCATTCCTCCCCATGCGGGATTGACGTGTTTATTTGCTATCTTCGCCTTTGCAGAAGGCGTGGGTGTAGCTGTGGTTCCCAGACATACAGGGAATTTATACATGGGATCTGTTCCCTTGTAATAAGTCAAAGTCTTCCTGGTTTTGTTGACCACTATCCACTCTCCCGATGTTGGTGCTGAGGTTATCTCGTCTTTTACGACCATATTGGGTCCGTATAGGACTTTATTGGTGAGGTCGTTCAGTCCTCCTGTCACCACCAAATTTGAAAGGGCTTGAAATCTTTTGATCTCGGCAATTCTTTCAGCGCCTTTTTTATCCATAAAATTGTTCGGTCTTACATAATTTGCAAACACATCGCTGGGCAAAATCACTAAGACCAGGAATAGTACTGCAGCTAACATATTTCTTCTCTTCATCTTTTCACTCCATTTGCATTTATAGCATATATTTTATACCATATATGTCAATTTTCAAAGTCATAAAAGTATTTCTTTTAAAAATTTACCCGTATAGGATTTTTCCACCTTTGCAATGTCCTCGGGTCTGCCTGTGGCGACGATCTCTCCTCCACGGTCTCCTCCTTCGGGTCCTAAGTCAATTATATGATCTGCGACTTTTATCACGTCCAAGTTGTGTTCTATGACTACCACTGTATTGCCTCTGTCCACTAATTCCTCAAGCACAAGCAATAATTTTCTTATATCTTCTGTGTGAAGTCCCGTCGTCGGCTCGTCAAGGATGTACATGGTCTTCCCTGTAGGTCTTTTAGACAGCTCCGTGGCGAGTTTTATCCTCTGTGCCTCTCCTCCTGAAAGTTGTGTGGAGGGTTGCCCCAGTTTAATGTAAGAAAGTCCCACATCTTTTAGTGTTTGAAGTTTTCTAACAACTCTTTCATGATTCTCAAAGTACTCAAGTGCTTCGTCCACAGTCATGTCCAAGACATCGGATATGTTTTTGTCCTTGTACTTTACGCTTAATGTTTCTCTGTTATATCTCTTTCCCTTGCAGACTTCGCAGGGTACATAGACATCAGGCAAAAAATGCATTTCCACCTTAATTATTCCGTCGCCTTTGCAGGATTCGCATCTTCCTCCCTTGACATTAAATGAGAACCTGCCCTTTTTATATCCTCGCATCTTGGATTCATTGGTCATTGCAAATATATCCCTTATCATGTCGAATACCCCCGTGTAGGTTGCGGGATTCGATCTGGGTGTTCTGCCTATGGGCGATTGATCTATTTCCACTATTTTGTCTATGTGTTCCATGCCCAGTATTTTGTCATGCTTGCCCGGTTTAATTCTCGAACCGTTTATTTTTTGAGCAAGGGATTTATAGAGTATTTCATTTATCAGAGATGATTTTCCTCCCCCGGACACTCCCGTCACTGCTACGAATTGTCCCAGGGGAATTTCCACATTCACATTCTTCAAATTGTTTTCCCTTGCTCCGACTATCTTTATGCTTTCTCCTGTATAAGGGCGTCTTTTGTCAGGAAGTTCTATCTGTTTCTTCTTTGAGAGATAGGCTCCTGTTATGGAGTCTTCACAGTTCATTATGTCCTGAACGGTTCCCTGTGCAACCACTTTTCCTCCTCCCGTGCCGGCAAGAGGTCCTATATCCACTATTTCATCTGCGGCAAGCATTGTTTCCTCGTCGTGTTCTACCACTATCAGAGTGTTCCCTATATTTGTCAAATCTCTCAAGGTCTTCAACAACATGGCATTGTCCCTTTGGTGTAGTCCTATGCTGGGCTCATCAAGTACATAAATCACTCCCACAAGTTGAGATCCAATCTGAGTCGCAAGCCTTATCCTTTGTGCTTCTCCTCCCGAAAGAGTACCGCTCATTCTCGAAAGGGACAAGTAATCCAGTCCGACGTTTTTTAAAAATTGCAACCTTGATTTTATTTCCTTTAAAATTTCTTCGGCAATTATTTTTTCTTTGTCCGTAAGTTTTAAACTGTCAAAAAATTCCAATTCCTTTACAACGGGTAGTTCCGTCAATTCAAATATATTCAGCCCTCCAACTCTCACTGCGAGGGAAGACTCCTTGAGCCTCGCTCCGTGACACTTGGGGCAGGGTTCATTATTCATAAATTCTTCAATTTTTCCTACAATGTAGTCGGAGGTTGTCTCTAAATATCTTCTTTTTAAGTTATTTATTATACCTTCGAATTTTCCTTCATAGGTCTTTGTGCCTGTAAAATGCGAATCAAACACGAATTTTATATCTCTTTCCGTTCCATAGAGAAGAGCTTTCATCAACTCTTGCGGTGCATTTTTTATAGGTTCATCTGGACTGAAACCGTAGGTCTTGGCAACTTGTTTTATCATTTCAAAATAATAAGTTCCCTGCGCTGTGGAATAGCATGCTACTGCTCCCTCATTTATGGACAAATCTTTGTTGGGAATTACCAAGTCGGGATCCACTTCCTTGGAAAAACCCAGTCCGTTGCACTGATCACAGGCTCCTATGGGTGTGTTGAATGAAAAGGATCTAGGTGTGATTTCTTCCACTATTATTCCGCAGTCTGGGCACGCCAATTTAGAAGAGAAAGTTAGCATCTCCGAACCTATTACATCAACATTTACCATTCCGTCAGATTCGTTTAGAGCAAGTTCCAAAGAGTCGGCAAGTCTTGAGTCTATTCCTCCCTTCACAATAAGTCTGTCCACCACTATTGATATATCGTGGACCTTGTTCTTTTCCAGTTCTATATCTTCCTCTATCATGCACATTTCTCCGTCCACCAATACTCTTATATACCCCTCTCGCTTTATCCTCTCGAGAGTTCTCTTGTGTTCGCCCTTTCTCCTTCTCACCACAGGAGCTAGGATCTGTATTCTGCTACCCTCCGGCAACTGCATAATATCATCAACCATCTGGTCAATGCTGTAGGAACTTATCTCCTTGCCGCAGGAGGGGCAGTAGGGGTGACCTACTCTTGCGTATAAAAGTCTGAAATAATCATAAATTTCTGTCACTGTTCCCACTGTGGAGCGAGGGTTTTTCGATGTGGTTTTTTGATCTATGGAGATGGAGGGACTCATTCCGGAAATGTAGCTGACATCGGGCTTGTCCATCTGTCCTAAAAATTGTCTTGCATAGGAAGACAACGACTCCACATATCTTCTCTGGCCTTCAGCGTAAATCGTGTCGAAAGCAAGGGAAGACTTCCCTGAACCGGAAAGTCCCGTAAATACTATAAATTTATTTCTCGGCAAAGTTATGTCCACATTTTTTAAATTGTGGACTCTTGCTCCTTTAATAACTATTTTATCCTTTGACAAATAATCACCTAATTATCTTTCATCTCATATATTTTATTTCTAAGTTCTTTTATTTTATCTCTTATTTCCGCCGCTCTTTCGAAGTCAAGAGATTCGGCTGATTTGTACATTTCCGCTTTAAGGGAATCAATCATGGCTTCTATTTCTCTGTCGGTGAATTTTTCCACTACATCACAGGCTGTGCTTTCTTCTGCGGCAATAGTCGCTTCAATTACTTCGCGCACGCCCTTTTCAATGGATTTTGGCATTATTCCGTGCTCGATATTGTAAGCATCCTGAATTTTTCTACGTCTGTCGGTTTCATCAATGGTTACTTTCATAGAACCGGTAACTATGTCGGCATACATTATTACCTTGCCGGCTACATTTCTTGCGGCACGACCTGCAGTCTGTATCAAGGAGGTTTCTGAACGCAAAAATCCCTCCTTATCTGCATCTAAGATTATCACTCTGCTTACTTCGGGCAGGTCCAATCCCTCACGCAAGAGGTTTATGCCCACAAGCACGTCGTATTTTCCCAGTCGCAAATCTCTTATTATCTCCATTCTCTCAATGGTTTCAACATCTGAATGCATATAGGTGACCTTTAGACCTATGCCCTCAAAGTACTTGGTTAAATCTTCAGCCATTTTCTTAGTCAAAGTCGTGATCAGAACTCTTTCGCCCCTTACAGTGACTTCTTGAATTTCATTTAACATGTCATCGATTTGATTCTTGGTGGGTCTTACTTCTATTATCGGATCCAAAAGTCCCGTGGGTCTTATGACTTGTTCAACCCTTTTTTGTTCGTGTTCTCTTTCATAGGGTCCCGGTGTTGCCGACACATAGATGCACTGATTCATCATACCTTCAAATTCGTCGAATTGAAGCGGTCTGTTGTCCAATGCGGAAGGAAGTCTGAATCCGTAGTCCACTAGGGTTTGCTTTCTCGATCTGTCACCGTTGTACATACCTCTTATCTGAGGAATTGTGGCATGGGATTCATCTATTATTGTCAAGAAATCCTTGGGAAAGTAGTCTATAAGAGTATAGGGTCTTGAGCCCGGTGCTCTTTGAGATAAATGTCTTGAATAATTTTCTATTCCCGAGCAAAATCCCATTTCCCTGAGCATTTCCAAATCATAATTGGTTCTTTGTTCCAATCTTTGTGCTTCAAGCAGCTTATCCTGATCTCTCAGTTCAAAAAGCCTTTCTTCCAGTTCTTCAGATATGGTTTCAAGAGCTCTGTCAACTTTGTCCTGAGTGGTGGCGAAATGGGATGCCGGATATATGGCAACATGTCTTCTATAACCTTTGACCTCTCCTGTCAATGCATTTATCTCGGCAATTCTGTCGATCTCATCACCGAAAAACTCCACTCTTATGGAATTCTCCGAAGACCATGCCGGAAATATTTCCAAAGTGTCGCCTCTTACTCTGAAAGTTCCTCTTATAAAATTTATATCATTTCTCACATATTGAATATCTATAAGACGTTTCATTATTTCATTTCTGTCCTTCAACATGCCGGGCCTTAAAGAAACCACGAGATTTTCATAGTCGATGGGATCGCCCAAGCCGTAGATGCAAGACACCGATGCCACTATTATCACATCTCTTCTCTCAAAGAGCGACATGGTGGCGGAGTGGCGCAGCTTATCTATTTCGTCATTGATGGAAGAATCCTTTTCAATGAATGTATCAGTCTGAGGTACATATGCCTCGGGTTGGTAGTAGTCGTAGTAGGACACGAAGTACTCCACTGCGTTCTCAGGGAAAAATTCCCTGAACTCGCCGGCAAGCTGGTACGCCAAAGTCTTATTGTGAGCGATGACAAGGGTGGGCTTTTGAACCCTTTCAATTATATTCGCCATGGTGAAAGTCTTACCCGAGCCGGTAACTCCCAACAAAGTTTGATGTTTTAAATTTTTATTTAATCCCTCGACAAGTTTATCAATCGCCTGTGGCTGATCACCTGTAGGGGCAAAATTTGAATGTATTTTAAAATCCATTAAATCACCTTTCGTTTTTACGAACATAAGTTTATTATACCACAATGGTGGACATAAATATCCGAGCTTGTTTTATTATTCGCTAAAATTTAATGTATAATATATTTAAGGGGGAAGATAAATTATGCGTTCAAAACTTTTAGAAAATAAGGGATTGTTAAACCTCATAGGTGGCAGCGAATACGATATTTCCTTTGAGAGAAAGGGTGCAGAAGTCCTCATCTATGTAGAGGAAATCCTTAAAAATATGAAAGCAAGTCCCGAGCATATCTACTATGGGAAACAAACTCACGGAGATAATATAGAATACTGCGACGGTATAAGGGGTTCGGACTATCCCTTGGGTAAAATCTTCAACGATACCGACGGACTTATTACCGACATGCCGAACATAGCTCTAGTCATTAAATTCGCCGACTGCACTCCCATACTTCTCTTTGACCCTGTAAATAAAGTACAGTGCTGTGTCCATTCCGGTTGGAGAGGAACAGTTAAGCGAATTTCTCAAAAGGCTGTTGAAAAAATGTGTGTCGAATTTCACTGCAAAAAAGAAAATATACATACTTTTTTAGGTCCGGATATAGACGTTTCAAACTATGAAGTGGGCGTGGAAGTGTATGATGCCTTTTGTGAATTCAAAAACCGTGACGAATTTTTTATACCCTATGGCAAAAAATATAAACTGGACATGACTTTGGCAAACTTGGACATATTGTTAGAATCGGGCATTAATAAAGAAAATATCGAAATATCTCAATTATCCACCTTCAACGACCTAAGGTTAAACTCTGCAAGAAGACAGAGGGAAAATTACAGATTAAATTGCATTATAAGCATGATTGTATGAAATATGCCTGCTATCCTTTGAAATTAATTCAATATATAGGGCGGGCGTAAACGCCCACCCCTATAGCAATGTTTGATTTAATATTATATTAATATTTCATAGATATTTTCCAGTTAGCGAACACTTATTATGTAAATCTAAGTGTTTTTTAATTTATACATAAAAAAGGAACCGACCTTTGCCGATTCCCTTTCATAAATTTCAATTAAATTCTTTCTATAGCCTTGTATAATACCTTTATCACTATTATTGAAATAACAGTTTGTATTGCAGCCTTTACCAATCTCATAGGCAGCATAGCCATAGCTCCTGTACTGTAAAGTTGAGTAAGCCAGTAAGTGTCCAGTATTACATGGACAAATATGGAAACTGCAACGCAAGCAACTATTATCGCAGCAGTTACATTTTTTTTGTTGTATTTCAACATTATCATGTAAACTATACCCGGAATTACTCCCGTCAAGATGGAACTCAAGGTGAATCCCAAGTGAAATGCTCCATGGGAAACTATCATAACTCCAGCCATGTCTGCGACAAATCCGACTATTCCTCCTACTAATGGTCCATATAGAAGACCCGACAGTATTATTGGGACAAAGCCTATTCCCACTCTCAAATTCTCCGTTACCATCACCGATAAAAATCTGGTGAGAATTACCGACAGTGCCGCCAGGAAGGCCGCCTTTACGATTACGCTTGTTGTCATCGTTCTAGTGTTGTTTTTTTGCATTAAAAAAAGCCTCTCTTTTTATAAATTACAAAGTAAGGCGCTAAAATAATCAGCGGATGCGATAAAGAATCTTCGTTTAAGAACTACACCCCATTTCTTAACACTTGACGCTCTTTACCTACTCTGTTATATTTTACTATATATTATATACCGTGACTTTGCAACAGATTTTGTAAAGTCACGATTAATTTTTTGGGGTGAAAAATGAATTATATAAATTGGATGCTGGATAGAGGCGATCCTCAAGGCGGATACACTCTTGAAAATGTCAAGGCTCTCTTAAACCTCTTGGATAATCCACAGGACAAAATAAAGATCATACACGTGGCAGGCACAAACGGTAAAGGCTCGCTGCTTAACTATCTTTCAACTGCACTTACAAACTCAGGTGTGAAATGTGGAGAGTTCACATCTCCCTACATAGACAGCATCTACGAAGCTGTGAAGATAAACAACCGATATATCTCCCCGGAGGACTTCACAGCATACCTTGAGAGAATCTACAAACTTGTCGAGAATTTAGACGCCAAGGGCATGTATGTCACCACCTTCGAAATATTCAGCTCTCTGTCTTATCTCTACTTCTATGAACAAGGGGTTGATATCGCACTTATTGAAGTGGGCATGGGCGGTAGAAACGACGGTACCAACACCATGAAAAATCCCTTTGCGACGGTGATCACATCCATATCCTTCGACCATGTGGCGATCCTCGGAAGCACTTTGAAAGAAATAGCTTACCAAAAAGGCGGAATAATAAAGGAAAACTGTGATTTATTTCTCTATCCGCAAAAGGCAGAAGCACTTGAAGTAATAAAAGAGATCGCAGAAGATAAAAATGCACCCGTACATTCCTTTGAACTTGATGAAGTGGAAATACTCCGCTCCGATGAGAATGGTAATGTATTTAATTTCAGAAATCACAAAAATGTTCACACATCTCTAATCGGAGAACATCAAGCCTATAATGCCGCTCTTGCAATAACGGTCTTAGATAAGTTAAAGTCGACATTTGAGCTTTCGGAAGATGTGGTTTTAAAATCAATATCTGAAACGAAAAACATTGCAAGACTTGAAGTCCTTTCACAAAATCCCACGCTTATAATAGACGGCTCGCACAATTTGGAAGGCATGGAAGCTCTGCTTAAAGCTCTCAAGTTATTTAAATACGACAGACTAATAGTGGGTTTCAGCATGCTAAGGGACAAGGACATCACGCACATAAGCGAAAAACTCCTGCCTCTTGCCGACGAAATAGTGATAACTGAGATAAACAGCCCCAGAAAATCCACTGCACAGGATCTATATGACAAAGTTAAACACATAAGCAACAATGTATATAAAATCCCCGACAGACAAGAAGCCTTTGAAAAAACTCTCGCACTGGCACAACACTCAGATCTAATCCTGTGGTGCGGTTCACTTTACCTAATGGCGGACATAAGAAAATACGCAGTGGAATATACAAACAAAAAAAATAAGCATACCTCCTAGAAAAATTAGGAGGTATTTTTGTACCTTTATCAATATTCCAAGTCCTTCAATGTGAAGGTATTCTTCTTATAGGTCAGTAGTCCGTCTTTCTGCATTTTTGAGAGCTCGTTGGACAGGGCACTGCGGTCCACTCCCAGATATTCCGAAAGCTGTTGTCGATTAAAAGCTATGGTAAATTGAGGACTGCCGTAATTAAGAGATTGCTCCGAAAGGTAGGATATCAATTTATCCCGTATGCTTTTGGCGGAGATGTGCTTCATTCTCTGATGTATGATCAGGTTTTTCTTTGCAGATACTTTGAAAAGATTATGAATAAATGCCGTATGATGTGGACATGACTGCGGACAGATGGTTAAAATTCTCTCAATATTTAAAAATAAAATCCTGCAGTCTTCATTGGCAACAACGTCGCTTTGCAGCTGTTTTCCCGGTACTGCCGCATAGGACAATCCGAAGATATCACCTGTTTTTATATTGCCGAGAATGGATTTGTTGCCCCAGTAATCATATTCCACTATATTGACACTTCCCTGTTCCACAAGACCTATTTCCTTTATATTCACACCAGTTCTATATATTATTTCCTTGTTCTTATAATCTTTTTCATGGGCTTGCAGGCAATTGAGCATGCTCTTGATTTCCTCTTCCGATATTCCGTTAAAAATTTCCGTTCTTGATAAAAAGAAATAATTCATAAAATTCTCCTTACTGTTGTAAAAACAACTAATATATTTTTTATTCTATATTATAATTTATTTCTGTCAATATTTAATTTTGTATAATATTTTGCATATTTAAAACTTTGCGAGGAGAAAATATGAAGAGAAAAATTATAAAAATCTACGAAGATAAATGTATCGGTTGCGGTCTGTGTGCTAGAGCTTGCAACGAAGGTGCCATTGCTGTAATAGACGGAAAAGCAAAACTGTTGAGAGATGATTACTGCGACGGCCTTGGCAACTGCCTGCCCGCCTGTCCCGTGAATGCCATTGAACTTGAAGAACGTGAAGCTGTAGCATACGATGAGGAAGCTGTCAAAGAAAAACAAATAAGAGAACAGAAAGATGTTTTGGCTTGCGGCTGTTCCGGCTCTCATGTAAAGGCGATTCAAAGAAAAATTGAAAGAGAATCTTCTGTAAAAATCTCGCCTCATAGTCGTTTAAGACAATGGCCGGTACAGATAAAACTTGCCCCTGTGAATGCTCCCTATTTCGACAATGCAAGACTGCTCATAGCTGCGGACTGTACCGCCTATGCCTACGGTGCTTTCCATGAGAAATTCATGAAAAATCACATCACCTTGATCGGCTGTCCCAAACTGGACGATATCGACTACAGTGAAAAACTCACTTCAATCATCAAAAACAACTCTATAAAAAGTGTAAGAGTTGTTCGCATGGAAGTTCCTTGTTGCGGCGGTATGGAAAGAGCTGTGGTAACCGCACTTAGAAATTCAGGTAAAATGATTCCGTGGCAAGTTGTCACCATTTCCACAGATGGTAAAATTCTCGATTAATCTTTGTGAATACGCGCAATCAATATTTTAAAATAGGAGGAAATTTAAATGAGTATGTTTTGTTATCAATGTCAAGAAACCGCCAAGGGAACCGGTTGTACCCTAAGAGGAGTCTGTGGCAAAAGCGAAGAAGTCGCCAATCTTCAAGATCTGTTGATATATGCACTGAAAGGAATTGCGCACATAGTGATCAAGAACAAAATCGACACTACAGCCTTGGACGAACTGAATTATCAAGTGCTCAACAGCCTTTTCATGACCATTACAAATGCCAACTTCTACAACAAATCCATTGAAAATCAAATTGTAAAGATGATCGCACTTCGTGATGAATTAAAAAAAGATACAACGAAAAAAAATCTGCATGATGCAGCGACCTTCACAGTAAATTCCGCTGAAGATATGTTGGAAAAAGCAGTCTCTGTAGGTGTGCTCTCCACAGAAAACGAAGATGTAAGATCCCTTAGAGAAATGATACTTTACGGGTTGAAGGGGATGGCTGCCTACGGAAAACACGCTTGGAATCTAGGCAAAAAAGATGCGGGAATAATTGCATTTATATACGAAGCTTTGGCTGCAACATTGGAAGATTCTATTTCAGCAGATGAATTGGTGGCATTGACGCTCAAGACAGGCGAATTCGGCGTAAAAGTCATGGCACTTCTTGACGAAGCGAATACAAACAAGTACGGACACCCCGAAATCACCGAAGTAAATATAGGTGTCGACAAAAATCCCGCAATCCTGATATCCGGACACGATTTGAGAGATTTGGAACAATTGTTGGAGCAAACACAAGGCACAGGAGTAGACGTATACACTCACAGCGAAATGCTGCCTGCACACTACTATCCCAAGTTTAAAAAATACGATAACTTCATCGGTAATTATGGAAACGCATGGTGGAAACAGTTGGAAGAATTCAAATCCTTCAGAGGACCGATTTTATTTACTACCAATTGCATAGTTCCTCCCAAGAGCGAAGAAGTACGCAACAGAATATTTACCACAGGATCTACGGGATACCCAGGTTGCAAACACATAGATGCTGATACAAAGGGCAATAAGGACTTTTCTGAAATCATAGCTATGGCAAAGACTCTCCCCGCGCCGCAAGAAATAGAAACCGGCAGCATCGTTGGAGGATTCGCTCACAATCAAGTAATCGCCTTGGCGGATAAAATCGTAGATGCGGTTAAGACAGGCGCCATAAAGAAATTCTTCGTAATGGCAGGCTGTGACGGTAGAATGAAATCAAGAAATTACTACAGCGAATTTGCCGAAAAACTACCTGCAGATACGGTGATTTTAACTGCAGGCTGTGCAAAATACCGCTACAATAAATTGAATCTCGGCGATATCGGAGGAATTCCCAGAGTTTTAGATGCAGGACAATGCAACGACTCCTACTCCCTGGCAGTGATCGCACTGAAACTTAAAGAGGTATTTGAACTGGAAGACATCAATGAACTGCCCATAGCCTTCAACATAGCATGGTATGAGCAAAAAGCTGTCATAGTTCTGTTGGCACTGCTGTACTTAGGTGTCAAAAACATTCACTTGGGTCCCACACTTCCCGGATTCCTCTCTCCAAATGTGGCAAATGTCCTCGTGGAAAAATTCGGAATAGCAGGTATAGGCGAAGTGGACGAAGACATAGAACTTTTCATGAGCATGTAAAATTCAATCTGTATTTAATATTTCGCAATCATAGCTATGCGAGTTCAACTTACTAAAATCATAAATATAATCCCGAGTTAATAACATCCGGCTTACACCCATACAAAAAATGAATGTCATCATGAAAATGTGTGAGACTATGACCTCATCGTCCTTATGATGAATATAAACTAAAGAAAAACCTGAAGAGCATTAATTTATAGCCTTTCAGGTTTTTTGCAACTAATTTTAATTATTTTGAGAAAATATTATATAGAATTTGTGCCACTTCCGCTCTTGTCAGATCGCCCTTGGGATCAAACTCACCTGTATCTCTTCCCTTTAAAAGGCCTCTTTCAACAGCTTTATTTACATCTTCCTTAGCCCAATCGGCTATATTTTCGAAATCTTTAAAATCTCTCTTCTCTCCCGGAGGAAAATCTTTGTTGAGATTTTCAACGTATTTGTTTAAAATTTTCGCAATTTCTTCCCTGGTGATTTTTCTTTCCGGTTTAAAAGTTCCGTCTTCATATCCGTTGACTATTCCCTTTTCAACTGCCCAGTTTATATATCCGCTTTCAAGACTTTCAGGGTTTATGTCGGAGAAAGATTTGCCCATGTAATCCTTGGGGTCCACTTTTTCCAGTTTCGCAACAGCTTTTACCACATCCACTCTTGTCGTAGGTGCATCCGGCATAAACTTGATGCCTTTCAAATCCATAAGCCCTTTTTTGAGCACTCGTTTAATTACATCTTCCGCCCAATGTCCCTTTATATCTTCAACTTTATTCCAATATTCCATCGCCTCTTCAGAGCCATCGGTTATTTTTGATTTCACCAAAGAATCCGTGCGATAATAATCAGAATCAGGAAACTCAACTTCGTAATAATCTTTTTCATCATCATAGTCTTCGACAAATACATCATTTATTATCGGTGCGGCAATATCAGGTTTTTCTTCCGGTTTTTCTTCAGGATCTTTCCCTTCTTCTTCAATGAGTTTTACATCATTTCTGTTTCTTATTCTGATTCTGTTTCCTTCAGGATCTATTGAAGAAAGTCCTGTCGCTTCCGCTTTGTCCCCTATTTTAAATTCGGGCATAGTCTTATCGTCTGAGCCTGTCTTCCCTATATATCCATCTATAAATACTCTTATACTTCCACTTCCGTCATCTAAAATCAAGCTGGATATTACTCCATTATCAATGTTTACTTCCTTGATTTCTCCCGTGACTTTAACAAATAATCCCAGATTATTTTTAACCTCTCCTGTTGCAAGTTTTTTCGGTTCAACCTTTGCTACGGATTCGTCTATTTTTTCAATAGTATCCACATTCAACTGATGTTCACCTTGATATGAGCCGGTTGTCCCTTTAATTCTCACCCTTGTTCCCTCTGCAAAATCATTGGAAATTGGGAATATATTTATTCCTCCTGTTTCATCCTGCACATAGGCACTGTCGAAAAATGCCGTATTTACATCAAATCCGCTGGCATTGGAAGTCAATGTTCCTTCTATCATGAACTGCTTTCCTTCTTCCGCCCCTTGTACTTCCGAAATACTTGTAACTGCCATGCCCTTGGGATATACGTTCAGTTCTATACCTTTGGTGTAGGGTGTTGTCGAACCTTCGGGGTAAATTCTTACTTCAACGGTTTGTTTGCCCACTGTGTCAGGAATGATCGCTTCCGTAACTTCAGTTTTTTGATTTTTGCTTAATACAGGAAGATTTGTTTCAACAGATTTTAAAACTTCTCCCGTTTCCTTTACCGCATATTCCATCTTGGAAACTTTTATGTCATTTTCCGACAAGTTGTTAAATGTGGTGGTTAGTATGACGGACTCTCCCACTTCTTCAATTTCAGTATTTTTCACAACGCTGTCTATATCCGTCACAGCCGCCTTCTTCGTCCATACCGGAGCTGTTACGGCAATATCTTCATCAGCTTGAGTTACTTTGATATAGTAATAAGTTCCGCTGTTTTGAACTGTGAGGTTTACAGTCCCTGCATTGGAATTTATGCTCTCACTGTCTAAAACCTCTCCCCATTTGAAATTACTTCAACTTTTCCGATTATGTCTTCCACGTCGGGGTCGATAATTTGCACTTTGATTTTTATTGCCTGTTCGTGAGGAATTTCCAATTTCGAACCCATTATATTTCCATCCAGCGTGTAGTCGATTTTCAAGTTTTTATCTTCCGTTGCATACCATCTGTGATTGTCTACGGCATCCATAATCGATGTTAAAGTCAAATCATCGGCAATAGCTACATTTCTCGCATCATTTGCATCTCCCCACTTACCCTTGTGGTTGTCCTGATTGTTGGATGGAGCAACGTGCCAACCCTTGTCAAGGGCTTTGGTATATTGTTCATAACTGGGATAGTAGCCGTTTCCGTGTATGGGCCCTTCACCGTTCCCCACTTCCACAAGTTGAAGTTCCGCATCATACCTCGCATCGTAATGTCCAAAATCATCAAAAGTTCCGAAGGTGCTTCCCGGATGATTAAACTGTGAAAAAGAATTATCTAAAGTCGTCAGAGCTTCGTAGTACTTGATAAGTCCTGCGGCATTTTGTTTATTGTTGAATTCAGGATCATTTCTTGAAACAAAACCCACCGTATTGAATGTATTTATATGTCCGTAATTGGCTCCTGATTTTGTCCAAGTCATTTCAAAACCGTAAAAAGGTAGAAAATCCACACTTGCATAACTTTCAATAGTTTCTTTATATTCTTTCCATTTAGATTTTGCAGAATCGGTTTTTGACCTAAGTCCTGAATTTTCATCGTCAAAAGTTCCCAAGTTTCCACTTTCATCGAAGTAGTTGGAGTGATCCGTAATGGCAAAAAAATCTATTTGATCCGCATTACTTGCATATTCCAATGCATCTGTCAATCCTCCCGCTCCGTCTGAATAATTGGTATGGGAATGGATCTGACCGTAATAATGTCTGTACTGTGCTTCTCCTATATAGAAACTCCAATCATAATCATCTGCTATCTTTGTTCCGGTTGCATCTGTTATGCTGATCTTCGCCGTAACTTTACCCTCTTGCAAAGCAGCTTTAGGTGTAAAGGTAGCTTCGCCATCGGCAAAATTCATATCATAGGAAACACCGTTCAACATCAATTTTACTTTCATACCTTCTACAGGATTTAAAATCATTGTTCTGATCTGCGGTTGATAAGTGTTGAGAACTTCTTCATTCACCTTGGGCATTGTTTCCTTTACAAAGGGTCTTGAATCCACAGGAACCTTTATATTTTCGGTGATATTTGTCGATGTTCCGTATATAAAGGGCTTTTTATAATATCCGCTTGAAGTTTGTGCTCCGTCTGTAGCTTCAAATCTCAGTTCCAATTCTGTCAAGCTTTGAAACTTATCCTTGGGAATCGTTCCTTTATACACGCCTGTGATCTCATCCTTTTGCAATGGAATTTCAAAATCATTCGCATTTACTAATATCGCCTTTGCAGAGGTTACCTTTACATTGTCGATTATCTCTATCTGAAAATCATAATCCTGTCCCGCCTTTGCATCCAAAAATTCCGGCACTACTACAAAGGGCGCTAAATCATCATTTTTAATAATATAATCCTTGTAATCGTTAAGTCTAACTTGGAAATTTCCGCTGTGGACTGCTCCGGCACAGAGTATATCCACAACATCCCCGGCTTCTGTGCCGATGGGATACTCCGGAATTCTATATGCTTGCAATGTCGATCCGTCCGAATATTTAAAATTCACTTGTCCGTCGCCGTATATGGGCAAAGTCAAATCGTTGATTCTCAAGTATTCATTGTAATATTTTTCCTGATTTTGAACTATCATATCCTTAGTTACAACTTGAGGTTGACAAACTAAATCATACTTTGATCTTTGTTCAGCAGTCATGTTTAAACTTTCGGGATCTATCATTTGCATAGTGGTAACCCCGGATGTTTCATCGGTATCATACCATTTAACACGATTGCCGCTTACGACTACTATATCTCCAGGTTGTACATTTTCCGTGGGTCCATAAATTTGATAACCCACTATTTCTCCGTTTACATAGTCCTGAATTATAAGTGCCGACCCTCCACTGTAGGAATAGACCGCCACACCTGCCACGGTTGAAGGTGTTTTGTCCGGCAATTCCAAAACTTCCGGTATCAGCATTGCGTTTTGTGCTTTGAGAAATTCTTCCGTGAAAATATCCGATTTATATGTCGTCGGTGTTACAGGATCTGTTCCTTCGACCTTTACGATATCTTCAACATTTGCAACTCTAAGCTGATATCCTGCATTGGGGTTAGTCCTGTGATATTGGCTTGCAACTGCCGTTACATTTACTGTGTCATTTGCAGCTATATCTTCACTCAATCCCGGGATTTTAAACATTGCTACTGTTTTTTCATTTTGAGTGAGATTCGTGTTCCGGTTATTTGTTGAATAAGCTCCAATTGTCGCTCCCTTTATCAGAACTCTTTCCGATTCATAATCTTCACCATTGGAAATTAATTCGTCTAAGGTGATTTCCTGCGGCTCCGGCAAAACATTATTTTGAGAAATCCTGCTTATGTCTTTAAGGTTTTGCAGTTGCATAAGACCGTTATAAGTGCTTACAGTGCCGGTAAGTTTTATTTCATCTCCCGGTGCAAGATCCGGAACTGCAGATGTTATATTGTTTTTCGAATAAAGAGCAATGCCGGCAGTTGAATCTTGAATTATTACGGTATTATTATCAAAAAATGTAACTATTCCTTGTGTCGTAACTTCCCCTCCGGTAGCTCTAGCCTCTGCAATTGTGGATATTGTTTCTTGAATTTCAATCCATTTTGCATATACTGTTGTATCATCTTGCACTCCCATGTTGAAGTCAAATGCTTTTTCCGTTCCGTTCCATATCTTCCAATACCAACCGTCAAAGGTGTAGCCTGTCTTTGTGGGCGCTGTCGGTGCAGTGATTTTGCTGTCCGACGGTGCTATTTCAGATTTATACTTTTGCGTTAAGCTTTCGTCCATATAATATGTTATTGTGCAAGGAGAGGAATCCGGCACCGAGATGATACATGTGGCGCTTTGGTCACCTACCTTTGCCGTTATGGTAGCTGTCCCAAAATCTAATACAGTTACCAGTCCGTTATTATCGACAGTCGCTACTTGCTCATTATCGCTGCTCCATGTAATTGGCGTTCCTATAGGAACCCCAGCCGGCTTCAGTTGTTTTGTTGCACGTATACTACCCATGCTGTAGTATTCAAAATTAAATTCTGCAGGAGAAATGCTCAGACCTGTCTGAGTTCCTCCACCCTGCGTTGATGAATAATTAGTCCATTTGATATTGTCTATTGTCACTTGAGCACGATTTGAGATTGTGTAAGTAGGCTTTATGGTTATTTTTACCGTTCCCTCAAGATTTATGTCTGCAGTCATGGTGACCGGAGTCGTTGCATTTGTAGCATCTACAGTTGCGACAGGAGTTGTATCGTCATTTACATACAGTCCTATATTTCTCTTATTGCTATTTGTATATGCCTTTTTATGTCAATGCTTATACTTCCTATACCATCTTGTACCGTCGTGGTCAGATATGAATCGTCTTTAGTTTCTCCTCCTAAAAGAACTCCTTCACCATCAATTACATATCCCGCAGCCTCCGCTCCTCTTGATCCGTTAGCTGTCCATGTTTCATTGTGAACACCGTTAAATGTATATTGTGTGTATGATGTCCCCGATGCGTTGAAACTGTCAAAAGTCTCCACATAATCCCATTGCGCCGCTGATACTTCGCCCATGGGAAAGGACGATAATATCATCAAAATCGCCAATAGCAGCGCTATTTTTCTCCTCACTTCTCTTTTCACTTTTTACCTCCTGAAGGTTCTATATAACATCACTTCTGCCCATAGGTTATTAGAAAAATATTATGCCTTCCACCCTCCTCAAGTAAAAAGATTATTAATTTTCTGTAATTTTCATCTGTATTTATAAGACAATCTTAATTTTCAAAACACAAAAATATCAGTTCACTTTACTCTGTGAACTGATATAAATTATTTTATAAATAAATATAAACTCTTGGATTTTATATTCCCAGGATACAACCGTCTGTTCTCGGCTCTGTTCCCCCTGCATATATTTCCCCTTGCTTAAGTATTATTTGTCCTCGTCCCATTCTTGTCCTGTCACTTACGACCTTTATATCATGTCCTCTACTCTTCAAATCCTCTACTATTTCTGCATTGTAGTCTTCTTCGATCTGCAAGGTTTTTCCATCGATCCACTGCCATCTGGGTGCATCCAATGCCGCCTGTGGATTGAATCCTTCGTCAATCATCCTCAATAGAATTTGGATATGTCCTTGTGGTTGCATATATTCGCCCATGACTCCGAAGGCTCCCAGTGCTTTGCCATCTTTTGTCAAAAATCCGGGGATTATTGTATGGTAAGGTCTTGTTCCACCTACTAATGCATTGGGGCTGTCTTCGTCAAAGCTGAAATTGCAAGCTCTGTTGTTTAACGATATCCCTGTTCCTTCCACCACTACTCCGCTGCCGAATCCTTTGTAATTGGATTGTATAAAGGAAATCATGTTTCCTTCTTCGTCGGCACAACACAGGTAGATTGTAGAGCTGCCTCTCAGCATTCCCGCATGAGGAATTACTGCCGCTTCTGAAATTTTCTTTCTTCTTCCTTCAAGATACTTTTTATCCAACAATTCTTTAAAAGTAGGCTTCATACGTGTCGGTTCGGCAATGTATTTTTCCGCATCTACAAAGGCGCTTTTCAAGGCTTCCACTTGGTAATGAGTTTGAAGTGCTTTGTCCGCTCCTTCAAGATTCATTCCGTTTATCATTTCCATTGCCATAAGCACCACCATCCCCTGTCCGTTTGGAGGTATTTCCCAAATGTCGTATCCTTTGTAATTTATGGAAATGGGGTCCACCCACTGCGCTTGATAATTTGCCAAGTCGGATTTTTCCAACACTCCGCCCTTTTTCTGCACATAATTTGCTATTTTATTTGCAAGTTCTCCTCTGTAAAAACTTTCTCCATAGGTCTTTGCAATTTCTCTCAAGGTTTCTGCGTGATGGGGAAGTTTCACGACTTCGCCCACTTCAGGTGCTCTGCCATCTTGTGTGAATGTGTTGAAAAATCCGTCAAAGGATGTATCTTCTTTAAATGCGTTGTATTTTTCCACTTCTCTCTTCCACAGCAAACTTATGGTAGGTGTAAGGACAAATCCTTCTTCGGCATATTTTATTGCCGGTTCAGCAACTTTTTCAAAGGGGAGTTTGCCGAATCTTCTGTGTAATTCCACCCATCCCGCAACTGCTCCGGGCACGTCTATGGACAGTGACCCGAAGGTAGGCACTGTCTTATGTCCCTTGTCCTTTAAATATTTTATGGTCAAATTTTTCGGAGCGGGTCCGCTTGCATTCAACCCGTAAAGTTTATCATCAACGGACAGGATTGCAAAGGCATCGGAGCCAAGTCCGTTTGATGTGGGTTCTACAACCACATGTACCATTGCCATTGCTACCGCCGCATCTACACAATTGCCTCCCGACTTTAAAATTTCTATACCTGTTAATGTTGCATAGGAATTGGAACTTGCCGCAATGCCTTTCTGCCCAAATACTGCTGTTCTTCTGCTTTTATATGTATATTCTCCATAATTTAATTTCAAAATATCACCTCTTGTATTTAATTTATTACAGAATAATAAATAATTTAATCTTTTCAAATACTATATTACACTATATTATCCGCTTTTATAATAAATCAGATTAAAATATTAAATTTTTATATTTATGCTGTGGCACATAAGTTATATAATTAAATTAATATAGTTGAGGTGTGAAAAATGAATTACTACCATATTTATAAATCTCCCTTGGGAAATATGATCATGATAAGCGATGGAGATCTTTTAGAAAAATTGGATTTTGAATCGGGCAAGTATTCAGTTGATGTGAGAAAAAAAGGTTATGCGGAGAAAAATTTGGATATCTTCCGTTCTACAGAGAAATGGCTAGATATTTATTTCAGCGGCAAAAATCCGGATTTCATCCCTGAGATCAATCTTCAAGGCTCGGAGTTCAGAAAAACCGTCTGGGATCTGTTGCTCCAAATACCCTACGGGCAAACCACCACCTATAAAAAAATTGCCGAAAAGATTATGTCCGTTAAAAATTTAGAAAGTATGTCCGCACAGGCTGTAGGCGGTGCTGTGGGCCATAATCCCATATCCATCATAGTCCCTTGCCACAGAGTGGTGGGCACGTCGGGAAACCTTACGGGATATGCAGGAGGCATGGACAAAAAAATCTCCCTTTTGCAATTGGAAGGTGTGAATATGGACGGATTTTTTTACAATGAGTGATCTTATTGGAAATAATTAACAGTAATTTTATATTAAAATTATTTTAAATATATTAAAATCCTCTATCATTTAATAATAATTAAAGGAGTTGATTTTATGAATACCATTGTCGTATATGCAAGTGAATACGGGTCAACGGAGATATATGCCGAAACCTTGGCAAAAAAACTGGGTTGCCAATGCATCGAATACAAAAACTTTAACAGTGCCGTGGATTATGACAATATTATTTTTGGCGGACCGATTTATTCAGGCGATGTAGTAGGTCTTAAAGAGATATTTGCGTATAATAATGATTTTTCTAATAAAAATTTTATAATTTTCACCTGCGGACTGCTTTCGCCCTACGATGATGATAATAATTACAAACTGAAGGAAAGCATTTTGAAGTCCGTTCCTAACAATTATTACAAAAATTTGAAGATGTTCTTTTTTCCCGGAAAAATTGATTATTCAAAGCTTTCCTTCAAACACAAAATAACCATGAGATTTATATATTCTATGCTCTTGAACAAAAGAAAAGCTCTAAGTGAGGCAGAAGAGTCCATCATCTACACCTTTGGACAGTCTTTGGATTTAATAGATCTCACAAAGTTGAATGAAATCGTAGATTATATTAAAAGTCTGAGTATACCGGCTAATTCTTTTTAACTTAATGTTATATTATAAACAATTTTTTTCATCAATAGTGTGTCTTTTATAAAATATAAAGTGATATAATATTGTTAATAGAGAGGAGGAAAGTAAATGTTAGATAATTTTACAAAAGTTTTGACGTCGATGAACGATGTATTGTGGGGATTGCCGTTGATGATCTCCTTGGTAGGTTTCGGTATTTTGTCAACTCTTTATCTCAGCTTCCCGCAGATAAAAAGGTTAGGCTATGCTTTTAAACAGACCTTCGGAGGTATTTTCAGCAAAAGAAATTCCGACGAAAGTTCCCTTTCATCTTTTCAGGCACTTGCTACTGCTATAGCAGCTCAAGCAGGTACAGGAAATATAGGTGGAGTTGCCGGAGCAATAGTGGCAGGTGGTCCCGGAGCGGTCTTTTGGATGTGGATCACCGCAATCGTAGGAATGTCTACCATCTCCGTGGAAGCTATTCTGGCACAAAAATACAGAGAAACAAGAGATGGCAAGTTAATAGGAGGCCCTGCTTTTTACATAAGCAAGGGTTTAAAGAATCACGGTCTTGATTCTCTGGCTAAATTTTTATCTACATTTTTTGCTATTTTGTCCGTTTTAACTTTAGGTTGGATAGGCAGTATGGTTCAATCCAATTCCATATCCTCTGCTTTAAACGAAGCTTTCAATATTCCATTGTTCGCAAGCGGAATTGTAATTGCCACCTTGGCAGGATTTATTTTTATCGGCGGTATAAAGAGAATAGGTCACTTTGCGGAAAAAGTCGTTCCCATAATGGCTGTACTCTACATCATAGGTTCTATAATAGTGCTCTTTAAATTCAGCCATATGATAGTACCGGTGTTTACTGCCATATTTGAAGCTGCTTTTTCCAGTAAAGCTGTACTTGGCGGTGCTGTAGGAATAAGCATCAAAAAAGCGATAAGGTACGGAGTTGCAAGAGGTCTCTTCTCCAATGAAGCCGGTATGGGTTCCACCCCCAACTCACATGCCGTTGCAAATGTTGATCATCCCGTTGTACAAGGTTGTGTCGCAATGGTGGGAGTTTTCATCGATACAATACTTATCTGTACGGCTACAGCTGTCGTAATACTGTCCACAGGTGCAAACAACAGCGGAAAGGAAGGCGTAATGATCACAATGGAAGGTTTTAACATAGCTTTCGGCGACATAGGCTCAAAATTCCTTGCGATAGCTCTCGTCTTCTTCGCTTTCACTACAATCGTAGGCTGGTACTACTTCGGCGAAACAAATGCAAAATTTTTGACCAAGTCTAAGACTGCGATCAGAATTTACCAAGTAATGGCTGTTTTTTTCATAGTTTTGGGGTCACTGCAAAAGGTTGAGTTCGTGTGGCAGCTTACGGATTTATTCACAGGGATTTTAGTAATACCAAACATCATAGGTCTTTTGATACTGTTGAAGGAAGTAAAGGAACTCTACAATGACTTCGACAGACAAATAAATTCCACAGGCACTCTTAAATACAATTATAAAAATTAAAAAATCGGAGGCGATGACAATTATTTGTTTCGCCTCCAATTTTATTATAATATTTTTTATTTTTTTATCAGTAGCCTTTTTTAGAATCAACTACATTAATAAGTTCTCTTTCTTCGCTTATTCTTTTTAAATTTTCTCTTACGTTGAGCAATATTCTGTCTTCGGCATCTTCTGACAAATCAGCTATGTGAGGACTTACATACACATTATCCATTTCCCACAGCGGACTGTCCTTAGGCAGCGGTTCTTTTTCAAATACATCGAGAGCGACTCCCCTCAACTTGGTCTTTGTGGCTTCTATGAGTGCTTCCTGATCCACTGTTTCCCCTCTACCCACGTTTATAAATACGGATTCGTCCTTCATCGCTTCGAATTTTTCTGCATCCATAAATTTGTAAGTGCTCTTTGTCAACGGCAGCACCATGACCACATAATCAGCTTCTGAAAGAGCTTCCTTTAATTCCTCCAAAGATACGCATCTGTGAAAATGTTCCTTAGCTGTCCCCTTAGTATTGAATCCTATGATCTCCATTTTGAAATTCGCCAGTCTTTTTGCAGCCTCAGTGGCAATATCTCCCGTTCCTAAGAATAGTATCTTCTTGTTGTAGAGATTGTATGTCTTGCTTCTTCTCTTCCAAATTTTATTATTTTGATTTTCTATATTTTGTCTTGCGAATTTATCTATTGCCATCAAATCATAGATTATCCATTCTCCGATGGGTTCGGCATAGGCTCCTTTGTTGTTGCAGAGAACTATATTCTTTTCCCTCAAGTAATCATGGTCGAGATAATCCACTCCTATGGAATAGGTCAATATAATCTGTAAGTTTTTAAATTCTCTCAAGTCCATTTTTTCAAGCAATATACTTCCGCACAAAATCTGCGCATCTCTGGGATAGTCGTCGGACTTGACCATTTTAGATGTGGCTACATCCACGTCGAAGCCTAGATCTCTTATCTTTTCCACTACTCCTTCTCTAAAATTGCCCGTAAATAAAACTTTCATTTTTCCCTCCTGTTTTCTCCAATTGTATATATTTTACCCCTTTATTAGTGTGTTGAATAATTGAATATGTGTTTTCATTGTAATATAATTATTCAAAAGGAGGTTACCATGAGCTCCAATTTTGAAACTTTACCCACTACGGTTTATCTTAACCCGAAATACAAACTTCAAATAATAAGAGCCGAACTGACCAGTGACTTGAACATAGCTGTAGACTTAATCAATTTAGGTGACAAAGAAGTACAGGAGATCACTTTTGAAGTTAAGTTTAAGGATAAATGCGAAAACTTATTTTTTAACGGCAGTTCCACTTTTTACACTGTAAAAGACCTTTCTGTAAAGGTGGGGGAAATATACTATCTCAAACCCATACCTATAGATCAGAGGTTTGAAGATGCAAGAGCTATAATCATAAGGATCAGCTCCGTATCTCTTGAAAATTCCAAAATACACACTTACAATGATGAGGAATATCCTTTCACTCTGCCCGTGATTTCAGAAAATAAATCCAAAAGGCTAAAGGATGCTTTCGGTCCGGAAATCATAACCTATGCGGAAAATACTCCCAAGGGTTGGAGATGTGTTTGTGGAACTTTCAATGCCAAGGAATTATCCGAATGTCAAAACTGCAAAAGAAACAAGGATTTTGTCTTGTCTAATTTGACGGAATCTCTCATCAACACCAAACTGGTTAATTTGATGTCCAACTCGGGATTTATAGACGAAAAAAACAAGGAGAATCTCAATTCTTTGACTCAAACTCAAATGATAAAAATCGCTCCAACCACGGACATCATAGAAAAAAAGAGAATCAACAAAGAAATAGATGATAAAAATAAAGACAAAAGAAGAACCGTCGCTTCAATAATCATGGGGATTATGACCATCGTAGCGCTTTTCGCGGCAATCAACTTCTATACCGCCTACAGGGACAACAGAAATTTTCAAGAAGCTAAAGCCTATCTTGAAAGAGGCGAATACAAGGAAGCCGTGAATAAACTGAAAGCTTTAAAAAATAATCCCGATTACGAAACCTCGCCTCTCTTTGAAAAAGCTCAAGCCCTCAGCAAATCCGAAAACTTTTACGAGGCCGGCAACAAGTTCATGTCCCAAGGAGAATTCATAGAAGCAATAAAGAACTATAAACAAGTGCTCTCCGAAGACAAAGAAAACTACGCCAATTCACAAAACAGAATATCGGAGTTGGAGGAGATCATACTTCAGGATGCCGAAAAACATGTTGAAAACAACGATTATGCCGGTGCTTTGAACCTGCTGAATCAATATATTTCAGTCATTGAAGAATCTGCAAAGGCTCAAAATATGAAAAACTTCATAATCAAATCAAATTCCTCTAAAAACACAGCCAACTTAGACACGTCGGAGGAATATGTTGAGATAGAAAAAAGCAGAGCTGAAATAAGCAAAAAAGCAGAATCTCTCATCAATACCTATCAAAAAATCGCCATTGAAAAGGCGAACTTGAGAACAGAACCATCCATTGAAGCAGAAATAATAACGGCACTGCCAAAGGACTCGGAGCTGTACATTTACAGCACAAAAATTGAAGGCGTTGAAAGAATATGGTGTGAAGTAAAAGCTGTAAACTCCGTGACCAAAGAGCAATTTGACGGCTGGATTTCAAGCAACACCATAGAATCTAAAACAAAAACCCCTTGACAAATACTCTCATTGAATAAATAATTGTTATTAAATTTTATCAATACTGAAAGGTGATGCAAATGAAAATACTATGTGCGGGACCAACTTCCATAAATGAAAAAGTACTGGCTAAAATGAGTCTGTCAAAGACAAATCCGGATCTTGATCCTAATTACAAAAATTACTATGAATCCGTAGAACAAAAATACAATAAACTCATAAATACCGATGCAACCACATTTTTTATGTTGGGTGAAGCCATAATAACTTTGGAAGCCGCCATCTGCTCCTTGATGGAAAAAGGCGAACGAGTTCTCATAATCTATAACGGATTTTTCGGCGAAGGCTTTGCTGAATACGTTGAGAACTTCGGCGGAAGAGCAGTAATGTACAAGGATGATTTCAGAAGAGGGATAAATATACATAATCTGGAAGAATATCTTGAAAAAGACCATGATTTCGCCCTTGCAACTCTAGTTCACTGCGAAACTCCGTCAGGAATTTCCAACGACATAGCAAAAATCTGTAATCTTTTATCCAAATATAATATTTTATCCATAGTGGACAGTGTTTCAGGTGTAGGCGGAGAATATGTGGACTTTGATGAATTTAAAGTTGATGCGTTGCTCTGCGGTTCGCAAAAATGCCTAAGTGCTCCTACAGGTATCGGAATGGTGACTCTGTCGGAAAAAGCAAAGGACAAGATTGAAAACAGAAAAGGCAAAATACCCAGTTATTACTTGAATTTTGCAAATTATTATTTCAACGATTTGGCACCATTTCCTTATACCGTAAATGAAAATCTGATCTATGCCCTGGAAGAAGCCATAGATGAAGCCCTTTCCAAGGACTTTACAAATCTGCATGCGAAATACGCAGAGATAACAAGACAAAGTCTAATAAACTGCGGATTCGAACTATATGCAAAGGATTATTTTTCAAATACAGTCACCACCGTCCTAAACCCAGAAGGTATAGAAAGCGAACAGATTTTAGAAAAGATGAGAAAAAGAAATATTGCCATATCCAAGGGTGTCGGCGATATCACGGAAAAAGTCTTCAGAATAGGTCATATGGGTAACAATATCAATTACGACGATTTTGTCCTGCTCTTTAAAAATCTCGATGAGGTATTTGCAGAACTGGGCATAGAATTAAAGGACTCACTTGAGAAAAACTTCATCAACCTATATGATGAATACAAATAGAACGGAGGAATAGAATGAGTAGATTTATAGCTGATAAAAGTTTTTTTGAATTATTTCCCGAGGCTAAACTTGGAGTCTTATTGATAAAAAATATGGAAAATTCAGACGACAGCCCCATTGAAGTAAAAAAAATGCTTTTAGCAGCCAACGAAGAAGCGGAAAAATATCTTGTGAAAAGTCAAATGAGTGAAAATCCCGTAGTAGCTGTTTGGAGAGATGCCTTTAAAAAATTCAAGACAAAGAAAGGTGCAAGATGTTCCATTGAAGCACTTTTAAAAAGAGTGGAAAGTGGAAATATCGTAGGATCAATAAATACCCTTGTGGACATATACAACTCGGCATCTTTAAAGTACGGAATGCCCTGCGGATCGGAAGACTCCGACAAATTCGTAGGAGATATGAAACTCACCGTCACAGAGGGCGACGACGAATTCTACGCCATAGGCTCCACGAGAAACGAACCCACCTATCCCGGTGAACTCTGCTATAAAGACGATGCAGGGGCAGTTTGCAGATGCTTTAACTGGAGAGACGGACAAAGAACTATGATCTCCGAAGACACAAAAAACGCCTTTCTAATAATGGAACTTGTTGATATGGAAAGATTTGAAGAATTAAAAGAAGCTCTTCAATTTATAAAGGAAAATGCAGAAAAATATTTGAAAGCAGATGTTTCAATGCATATATTGGATAAAGACAACAGCGAAGTTGAACTGTAGCAATCAGCCCCGGCTAGACCAGGGTTTTCTCATGTGATCCAAAGAGGTTGTATTACAACACAACATCGGTTAACTTGGTAACGAGCGTGTTGCTATGCCCCGCAAAAAATGGATCCAATGTTGAATGTATGAGATGATGTCTTAATTTTACCTAAAAATAACGATGAAGCACCAACTATACAGAAAATCCCCGGATTATTCCGAGGATTTTTTACTTAATTACTTATTCTTAATATGTTCTTCCTCCCGGAATGAACATATCCACTATTCCCAAGATAAAAGCTCCTATCAAAGCTCCCAAAATTGAAACATCGAATCCGACTACCAATTTACCTGCTACAAAAAGAACCAAAGCTGCAACTAAGAAACCTGTAACTCCCTTGCCCGTTGGAGAAGGATCGACTCCCAAAAATTTATTTACCACCCAGTCAAGCAAACCTATAGCAATGGCTGCCACAATTGCCGCTCCAAAATTTTGAACGCTCATTCCGGGAGCCAAAAAAGCTGCCAACCATACAGCAACACCCGACGCAAGTATCTTTAACAATAAACTTATCATAAATTCCTCCCGTTTAATAAAATTTGTTACATTTTTTATATACCCACAATCTAACCATCTCAAATCTTTCATTAAATCTTTTCCTGTGTTATTATCCTGTTAGTGATGATTTTAAGGAGGTTTTATGAAAAAATATTCTATAATATTCTTCACTTCTTTGTCTATACTTTTGACAACTTACTTTTTGGCACATGTTATCACAATGGGAAATTTTGAATATGTTTTTTTGTTCTTATTATCAGTAAATAATGTAATTCTATATTACTTTATAAAGGAGAAATAATTAAAATAAAATATTTTTCTCATATTTTAAATTATTGTTTAATACAGTTGGTGTATAATTGTACCAACCATATTAATCACGAGGTGATCTTTTGATAAAAAATTACAAAGCGGAAAAACCCTCCACCTGGAGTGGTAGAATAGATTCCGAAACAGATTTCGACTCCTTTAGATGGCACCAATGGGTCGACGTTATAGATCTAAATGATGAAAATTTAGAACCCTTTGACGGAACTTTAGCCTTCGGGATATTAGGCTTCGAATGCGATCAAGGCATCGGTTTAAACAAAGGCAGAGTGGGTGCCGCCGCCGGACCCGAAAGCATAAGAGCAGCCCTTGCCAATCTCCCCTGTCAATTTAACGAAGATATCAAACTCTTCGACTGCGGAAATGTATTTCCTGAAGGCTTGACCTTGGACCAAGCTCAACAATACCTTGGCGATGCCGTCGAGAGAATTTTAAACTTAAATATGTTTCCTCTGGTTATAGGAGGCGGTCATGAAACGGCCTACGGTCATTTCTTAGGACTTTTTAAACACTACAAGGACAGGGGAAATATAGGTGTAATAAACTTCGATGCACATTTCGACACAAGACCATATGAAGAAAACGGCAGCTCTTCAGGCACAATGTTCAGACAAATAAGAGATCTGGAATTGGAAAACGGTCACGAGTACAACTACAAGGTTATCGGCATCCAAAAGCACTCAAATACCAAGAGCCTGTTTAACTTTGCAGAGGAAAATAACGTAAAGTACATCTTGGCTAAGGATATTGTAAACGGTGATATAACTGCATATTTCGAAGAAATTGACGAGTTTATCCATGGTGTGGACTACCTATACATAACCGTGGATATAGACGTGTTTTCCACCGCCTATGCCCCCGGTGTAAGTGCTCCAACTCCTCTTGGACTTGACCCTGAAAAAGCACTCATGTTTATAAAATACATCCTTTCCCATGAAAAAGTCATCAGCTTCGACGTAGTGGAAGTCTCACCCCGATTTGATGAAGACAATACCACATCAACCCTCGCAGCAATAGTGCTATTTACCTTTGTGACAAAACTCTCCACTATGAAAACGAGAAAGAAAAATTTAAAAAATAAATAAAATATTATAAACCATAACCACCTATCTAATAGGTGGTTATGGTTTTCTTTTATCCGATTTTTAAAAATCTTCTTAAATGACTTGCGGTATAAGAGTTGTTACACTTGATAAAATCAACTGGATAGCCTTGAAACAATAAATTTCCGCCAAGATTTCCTCCCTTTGGTCCAAGGTCTATAATCCAATCAGCTTGGCTTATAACCGACAAATTATGCTCTATTATGATTAATGTATTTCCTCTAATCACCAGTTCACTAATCAGTTCTATTAATTGTTCAATATCCGCTTCGTGCAATCCTGTAGTAGGTTCGTCTAAAATAATGATTCCAGATGGGTTTTGAGATAACATTTGGGCTATCTTTAATCTTTGCAATTCCCCTCCGGAAAATGTATCCAGTGTTTGGCCAAGTTCTATGTAAGAAAGGTTTGCTTTAATGACAGATTCCAAAGTATTTTTTATTGTAGAGTTGTCATAGAATATATCTATTGCTTCTCTAACTGTCATATCAAGAATTTCGCTTATATTTTTACCTCTATATGAATATAAGAGTGCTTGCTCATTAAATCTTTTTCCATGACACTTCTCACAAATTTGTCGTGTTTCTCCAAGGTAAGCTAAGTCAAGTTTAATCATCCCTTTTCCTTTGCATTGAGGACAAGCTCCTTTCCCATTTGCAGAAAATAAGGATATGTCTGCATTATTCTTTCGACTGAAAGTTTTTCTGATTTCATTGAATATATTTAAATAAGTGGTTATGTTGGAACGTCCGGAAGTGCGAGGAAGGCCCTGATCCAAAATCGCTGAATTGGGATATTTACTTTTAAAAATCTCCTGTATTAATGTGCTTTTCCCGGAACCTGCAACTCCTGTTACCAAAGTTATTGCTTTTTCAGGAATCTTTATAGAGATGTTTTTGATATTATTTTTTGAAACATTCTCCAGTATATAATAATTCGAAAATTTTTTCTCATCTGAATTAATATGATGTTCTTTCAAAAATGCTTTAGCTGTGACCGTTTCAGATTGTAATAATTTTTCAAAAGTCCCTTGAAAGGTTATTTTCCCGCCGTCAATTCCGGCTCCTTCTCCAAAATTTATCACTTCGTCTGCAATTGCAATCATATCCCGGTCGTGATCTACGAATAAAACAGAGTTTCCTCTATTTTTTATTTCTTTAAAAATATCGGTTATTCCTTTAATATCCTGAGGATGCAAACCAACACTTGGTTCATCAAAAATATAGAGCACATCGGATAACGAACTGTTCATATATTTTACCATCTTAATTCTCTGTGATTCTCCACCGGATAGGGTGTTTATAGGCTGATTTAATTTTAAATAATCTAAACCTACAGTGGATAAGCTTTTCAATTTTATTTTCAATTCCTCAGTAATGATAGATACTTTTTCATCTTTAATGGTGTTAACAAAATCAAATAAATCATTAATGTCCATATCACAGCAATCTGCAATGGATTTATCCATTATCTTAGCACTTAACACTTCATCATTTAATCTGGTGCCATGACATACAGGGCATGTAGTTGTTATTAAAATTCTATCTAAATCTTTTTTATACTTTGTATTTTCTACATTGACAAAACTATCCATAATTCGCGGAACTACACCTATATATTTTGCTGTTTTATGCCAATTTGCTCCGGGGCTTACCGGTTTAATTTCAGGTGAATCCAAGAGTAAATCAAGCTCTTCACTTGAGTAATCAGATATTTTTTTATCATTATCAAAGAATCCGGACTCTGTATATCTTGTCAATCTCCATCCTCCATTTTGGAAAGTGGGAAATTTAATGGCATTTTCCTTTAAAGGTCTGTCAAAGTCAATTAAATTTTCAACGTCAATTGACTTAACTTCGCCCAAGCCTTTGCAATTTTTGCACATTCCTTCCGGATTATTGAAGGAATATTTCATTGAATAGCCGATAAAGGGTACTGCGATTCTCGAATAAAGCAGCCTTAGACCTGAGTAAATGCCTGTAAATGTTGCAACTGTTGAGCGAGAATTTCCATAAATTCTTTTTTGATTAATAATCAATGAAACCGGAAGATTGGATATGGAATCAACAACAGGTTTTGGATATTTCGGCAACAGGTTTTGAATATAGCCGGAGTAAGTTTCATTTAAAAGCCTTTGAGATTCACTTGCTACGGTATCAAATACCAATGATGATTTGCCTGAACCTGAAACTCCTGTAACGGCTACTATTTTATGCTTGGGGATATTAAGTGAAACATTTTTGAGATTATTTGTAGAAGCATTTTTTATCTCTATAAATTCATTCATCACTATCTATTCTCTCCTGTCTTAATCCCTTTGATAATTTTTTTGCTAAAGAAGCAAATATTTGTTGTTCTTCCTTTGTAAAAGTTTTTAGGGCAGTTTGATAAAGCATAGTATGCTTCGCAGAAATATCATCTAACAATATTTTGCCCTCAACAGTAATAGAGGTGTATAGCTCCCTTCCGTCCAATTGATTCGGTGATTGCTTAATATATCCATAAGATTTTAGACCTTTTAAGGATTTTGAGAGCTTTGTGCGTGTCGTTCCCAATATGATGCTTAATTTTGACGGTAAAGTTTCTCCTTCTTTTGCTAATTGGTATAAAATATCGTACTGTAACCAAGTGATCTTTTTGGGATTCACCAAGGTTCTTTCAGCAACCATTTCACACTGTAAATCTATTAGAGATGTTTTTAGGTCCATTATTATTTCCTCCGCAATATAATTTCTATATAGCAATTATATTATAACGGCAATTGTATTTGAAGCTTTTATTTAATATTTTTACCGACTCATAAATATAAAAATCGACACAAAGGAATTAACCTTTATGCCGATTTGTTTCAGTATTAAAATTTTTAATAAATCCAATTTATGTGAGCTCAACTGAATAAGGTTTTAATTGCGTTAGACAGTTTAGTGAAAAATCCTTGTTTCACAGATTTTTCTTCTTCTACTTCGTATTCTTGCTCCATGAAGTAGATCTGTGCGTTCATCTTTGGCTGATCGTTTTCTATCTTGTAGAGATTTCCGTCGCTGCCGAATCTTCTGCCTTTGAGATTGTCCGCAAATTGTACGTTCATAAATTCTATTATTCTGTCTTTTATTTTATTGTCAAGAACTGAACAGAGAAGTTCAACTCTGTGTTCGGTATTTCGTGTCATTAGGTCTGCGGATCCGATGTAAATCTTCGGATTTTCTCTTCCAAGTATATAAACTCTGGCATGCTCCAAAAATCTCCCCACGATGGATTTCGCTTCAATGTTCTGCGTTTTTCCTTCTATTCCGGGAAGTAGGCAACATATTCCTCTTATTATCAATTGAACTTTTACTCCGGCGTCGGAAGCCTCTTTGAGTTTGTCTATGAAGTCTCTGTCCGTTAGTGAGTTCATTTTGAAAAAGATAAATCCTTCGGATCCCTTTGCAATTTCTTCGTCCATCATATTCAGCAACTCCGGCTTGAGCGTGGATGGTGATTGCAAAAGGTGTTTGTACTTACCGTCAAGGTTTCCTGTGGAGATGTTTTTGAAAAAGTGTACGGCGTCTTTCCCTATGTCGTAGTTTGCCGTCATGAGTGACAGATCGGAGTATCCTGTGGCTGTGGACTCGTTGTAGTTTCCTGTGCCTATCTGTGTGATATAGCTCCAGCCCACTTCGTCTTTAAGGGTTATTAAGCAGATTTTTGAGTGAACTTTGTATCCCGCCATTCCATAAATTATGTTGCAACCTGCATCGTAAAGTTGTTTTGAATAGTCCAGGTTGTTTTGTTCGTCAAATCTTGCTCTAAGTTCCATTATTACCAAAACTTCTTTGCCGTTTTCCGCCGCTCTGCACAGATAATTTACCAGTCTTGAGTTCTTTGCAAGCCTGTAGATGGTTATTTTTATACTCACCACTCTGTCGTCGTAAGATGCCTGCTCTATTAGTTTTAAAAAGGAGTCCATGCTGTCGTAGGGATAACTTAACAGGTAGTCCTTTTTCTTTACTCTGTCTATTAAATCTCCTGTAAATCCGATTTTATTTCCTAATTTAGGCAAGTAGTGATTGTATGAGTTCTGTGCTATGAAGTCTTCGCTCAAATAGTCCTTTAGTTCCGATACATATTCCATGGAAAGCGGAGCGTCACTTTGAAATATTTGGTTCTTTCCTATATTCAGTTCACTACACAGCAAAATTTCAAAGGATTCTCTTGCTTTTTCATTTACTTCCACACGCACCGCTTGGAGTCTTTTTCTCTTTTTGAGGATTTTTTTCATGTGTGATCTGTAGTCCACTTCGTCGTAGGAGATCTCATCATCTGCCGACAAGTCTGCGTTCCTCGTGACTCTTATTATAGTCTTTGCCAGCACCTTAGCTTTCGGATAGCACTCGCTGGCAAATTCGTATATTACTTTGGATGTTCTTATGAAAGGATATCCTGTGGAAGATGTGAGCTTAATTATTTTGGGAAGTATGTTGGGCAGTGCCATTATCCCGTGATGAATTTGTCCCTTTTCCTACAAATCAAGTATTAGATATTCCGATCCGTTTTCTAAAAAGGGAAAGGGTCTTTGAAGGTCTATGGTCATAGGCGACAATATGGGAAGTATGTAGTCCTTAAAATATTTATATACAGCTTTTCTTTGAGTCTTTGTAAGTTCATCGGTGTTCAAATTGTATATTCCTGATTTTCTGAATTCTTCTTCAACTATTTCAAAAACTCTGTCCTTTTTTTCATATAGGTCGTCCATTGTGGAAAATATCAGATCAAGCTGTTCAGACGCACTCAGTCCGCTCTTGTTGTCTATTTGCTGATCGTTTAATAGGGAAAGGTCCGTCAGTCCTCCCACTCTGACCATGCAAAATTCGTCTAAATTTGAACAAAATATCTGCAGGAATTTCAGTTTTTCAAAAAGAGGCACCGATTCATCAAGGGCTTCTTCCATTACTCTTTTATTGAAGTTTAACCAAGATAATTCCCTGTTTTGCGTATAACTATAATCCATCATATATTATCTCCTTCTGTTTCAAATAAAGATAACCTTCTCTAACTCCATTTTTGGATATTTCAACTTCTCCTATGTTGAACATCTTCATGACCTCCATGAGTATAACCATGCCGGGCACTTGTGTATGAATACGTTCAGGTGTGACTTGGAGTATTACTCCTAAAGCTTGTCTGTCATGTTTTATAAGTCTCAGGCTTAAATCTTCAATTTCATTTAAAGTTATGTTTTTGTTGGTGTCCTTGGAATGCAGTTCTTGGGTGATATTGCCCGCTGCACGTATGGTTCCGCCCACCCCGTACATATTCCTGGTATTGACAATGGGTATTGGATATTCCTTGAGCAGATTGGACACTTGAGATTTCATGGCGTAATATTCCTTGAAGGTGGGTATGATTCCGCTTACATTCTTTTTAAATATAGATAGCGAGCCTTCAGGCAAACTTATGGAGTCTATGTACTCTCCCTCATGTACGAGAATGATTTCCGTGGAACCTCCTCCGATATCGAGGATATATCCCTCCTGCACATTTATATCGGTTTTTACTCCTAAAAAATCACAAAATCCTTCCATCTTTCCGCTTAGCAATGTCAGATCAAGACCTGTTTCTTTTCTTATCTGGTCCAAGACATAGGTGGAATTATCCACGTTTCTTATGGCAGCTGTGGCGAAAATATAGTATTCATCAATGGAAAGATCTTCGATGATTTTTTTGAATTTGTTTAAAATTTTTATAACTTTTTTTATTCCGATTTCAGCCATCTTATTATCTTCCACATAGGAACTTAGTCCTGCGAAAGTCTTTTTGCTGGATATGACTCTGTACTTGCCCTTATTGTCGTTGTAAATATTAAATCTGATGGTGTTCGAACCTATATCAACTATCCCGTACATTCCTCTGTCTTCCATAAAATCCCCCTGATTATACTACCTATTTATACCATGCCTTTGTATATTTTCTGTAAAGTCACTGTAAATATTATATTTCCTTTTCTTTTTTGTGCCTGTTGCTTGCGTATTTTAAAATCAACTCTGCTATTTTTGAGCAGATATATCCAAGCACTGCTCCTGCCATAACGTCCGTGGGATAATGAACATATAGGTACAGCCTTGTAAATGCCATCAGCACTCCCACAAATATCATAAACACGCCCAATTCACTATCGTAGTGCTTTATGCTGAATGCAGTCGCAAAGGCGGAGTATGTGTGCCCTGACGGAAATGAAAAATCCTTTAAAGGTTCAACTATTATGGGTGTGTTGAATCTGGCATAGGGTCTGATTCTCCCTATGGTCGGTTTCAATAATAAATTACCCAATATCAGACACATAATCAAGGAAATCACAATGTGAATTCCCATCTTTCTCGTCTTTTTATTAAATATCAGCACAAGACCGATTGTTACAAAAACCGCTCCTCCAGAGCCCAAAAGGTTAAAGGCTATGGACATATGATCAAGAAATGTGTTTTGAAATTTCGCAATAAAATCTAAGATAAATTTTTCCAATGAACTGTTCCTCTCCCAACAATATTACTCAATTATATTTATATCCAAATTTCTATCTTATTAAAAATTTTAGGGTATATAATATATATTATTACATTATTAATGATAAAGGTGAATTATGGTATCGAAATTATTGTCCTATGTTAAGGATTACAAAAAATACGCACTTCTTTCTCCCGTATTTGTGGTAACTGAAGTTGTAATGGACATTTTTATCCCTTATCTCATGAGTCTGATCATAGATAGGGGTATAAAATTGCACTCTGAAAGTGAAATTCTAAGACTCGGCTCACTACTCATAGGTGCGGTAATAATCGCACTTATAACGGGAATACTCTCCGGATACTTTGCTACGAAAGCCTCTGCCGGATTTGCGAAAAATTTGAGATTTGCTATCTACAAGAGAATTCAGGAATTTACTTTCAAAGACATAGAAAAATTCTCCACGGGCAGTCTTATGACCAGAATGACTTCCGATGTGCAAAATATTCAAGTTGCCTTTCAAATGAGCACAAGATTGGCAATACGCTCTCCCCTGATGATGACCTTTTCTCTTTTTATGGCACTTAGAATAAATAAACCCTTGGCTTTAAACTTCCTGATCATCTTCCCCATAATAGGGTTTGGAATTTATTTTATTTTTTCAAACGCCAGTCCTCTTTTCAAAATAATCTTCAGGACCATCGACAAACTCAATTCTGTCGTTTCTGAAAATCTCTTGGGCATAAGAGTCGTTAAGAGTTTTAACAAAATGGATCATGAAAGTGAAAAATTCAACACTGTTTCCGAAGATATTTACAAGTACAATGTCAAGGCCTCAAAACTGATGGCACTTTCAAACCCTCTCATGCAATTCTGCCTTTACGTCATAAGCATAATGATTGCATGGTTCGGAACGCACTATATACTGGATTCCACTCTCATGACAGGAGAACTTCTGAGTATGCTGACATACTCTTTTCAAATTCAAATATCACTGATGATGCTGTCCTTTGTGCT
Source organism: uncultured Peptoniphilus sp. (assembly GCA_964345555.1). GTDB lineage: Bacteria > Bacillota > Clostridia > Tissierellales > Peptoniphilaceae > Peptoniphilus_E. The sequence goes on from CAYFRD010000001.1 coordinate 63,660, forward strand.
GATAAATGTCATTATAGCCAAGAGCAGTGCGGAACGTGTTCTTGAAGTTCTCAATCAAGAACCCTCCATGGATTTGAATTTAGACGGTGAAAAAAATGTTAAAAATGGAAATATAGAATTCGTAAATGTTTTGTTTTCCTATGCAGATGACGAAGACAAATGCATACTCAAGGGAATAAACCTCTCTATTAAGGAGGGCGACAGAGTGGGCATAATCGGTCCTACAGGATCGGGCAAGACCTCTCTTGTAAATTTAATTCCTCGTCTGTATGACACCTATGCAGGCATTGTAAGAGTGGGCGATTTAGATGTAAAGGACTACAATATAAAATCTTTGAGAGATGCCGTATCCGTAGTGCTGCAAAAGAATCAGCTGTTCACGGGCACAGTCCTTGAAAATTTGCGATGGGGAAATAAAAACGCCTCTCCGGATGAAGTGGTAAGAGTTGCAAAAATAGCACAGGCTCACGACTTCATTATGGAGTCCAAGGACGGATACCACAGAAAGGTGGAAAGAGGCGGAACGAACTTCTCCGGAGGGCAAAGACAAAGGCTCTGTATTGCAAGAGCGCTTTTAAAAAATCCTAAGATTTTAATTTTAGACGACTCTATGTCAGCTCTCGACACTCAGACGGAGAACAGTATAACCTCATCTCTTAGCGAAACAAGACCTGACATGACCACCATAATAATATCCCAAAGGATTAAATCCATAAAGAACACCGACTATATATTGGTCATGGACAAGGGAAAAATAGTAGACAAAGGAACTCATGAAGAGCTTCTTATCTCCAGTGAAATATACAGAGAAATAAGTGAAACTCAAAGTGAAAAAGGTGATTTTGATGCAAAATAAACCCAATAAAGCAAAAATAACATCTCCTGAAAATATTGAAGCTCTTAAGAGAATATTGAAGCTGTTTTTCAGCAGATCAAAATCAAAATTTTTCATAATAATATTGCTGGTAATATGGTCGGGATTCATCGGGATACTTCCCTCAATATTTTTAAAAATACTGATCGACGAGCACATAACTCCCATGTTGGCTCAAGAAGTGCCCAACTTCACACCTCTGATCAAACTTTTGATCAATTTCATGTTCATATACTTGAGCGGTGTGCTTGCAACTCTCATCTACTCGAGAATGATGGTGGATATTTCCGAAAGCATATTGAAGGATTTGAGGAATAAACTCTTTAATCACATGGAAACTCTCCCCATATCCTATTTCGACAGCAGATCTCACGGCGATATAATGAGCGTATACACCAACGACATAACGACATTGCAACAATTGATGACAAATACCTTCCCCAATCTTTTCTCCTCCATTGTCACCATAACTGCGGTCATAATTGCAATGATTATATCCTCTCCAATACTATTCATAGTTGTGGTCATTTCTATGAGCGCTCTTTTGGCGGCTCTAAACAATATAGGCGGCAAATCCTCCGAATACTTTTTAAAACTGCAACAGTCTCTTGGAAAGCAAAACGGATTTGTCGAAGAAACCATTGACGGGCAAAGGGTTATAAAGGTGTTCTCTCATGAAGAGGAAATAATAAAAAACTTCACAGAAATAAACAACGAACTGGCAAAAAACACCACTCTGGCAAACAGATATTCATTAATTCTCATGCCCATAGTTTTTAACATAGGCAACTTACAATACGCATTTTTAGCAATAGTGGGAGGACTGTTGGCTGTCAACGACCTCTTCGGTATAACCATAGGTACAATCGCCTCCTTCTTACAACTTTCCAAGAACTTCGGCGGTCCCATAAGAAATATCTCGCAACAAATGAACCAAGTTGCAAGCGCCTTGGGCGGTTCAAGGAGAATATTTCAAATGCTTGAAGAAGAACCCGAAACCGATGAAGGGTATATCGAGCTGGCATATCTATGCGACGATGCCGAGGGCAAACCCTTTGAATGCTCCGATAGAAGCGGCTATCCCGCATGGAAAAATCCCAAGACCGGCGAATATAAAAAATTAAAGGGCGATATAAGATTCAACAATGTATACTTTTCCTATGACGGGAAAAAGCCTATACTGAATGACATATCACTCTATGCAAAACCCGGACAAAAAATTGCTTTAGTCGGTGAAACAGGCGCAGGGAAAACTACCATCACCAATCTCATAAACAGATTCTATGAAATAGATTCAGGATCTATCACATACGACGGAATAAATATAAAGGATATAAAAAAATACGACCTGAGAAATTCTCTGGGTATAGTGTTACAGGATACAAATCTATTCTCCGGAACAATCAACTACAACCTGGCTTACGGCAAGGGCAAAATCGACGAAGAAGAAATTATAGAAGCTGCTAAAAAATGTCAAGCTCACGATTTTATAATGCTGTTACCTGATGGATATGACACCTATATCGATGCTACTAACCTGGATATATCTCAAGGACAGGCACAGCTTCTGTCCATAGCCAGAGCGGAAATCTACGACCCTGCTGTGCTGATTTTAGACGAAGCAACTTCATCCATCGACTCACGTACGGAAAAACTCGTGCAGAACTCCATGGACGAAGTCATGAAAGGCAGAACCACCTTTGTAATTGCACACAGACTTTCCACAGTCAAAAACTCCAATGCGATAATAGTCCTTTCCAAGGGACAGATCATTGAAAGAGGAGATCATGACGACCTCCTTAAACAAAAGGGAGTGTACTACAAGTTATACACAGGAGGATTTGAAGAGTCCGATTAATCGGACTCTTTCTTTTGTTGACTATATCTTCTTAAATATCTAAAATATACTTAAAGGAGATGAATATGAACAAATCTTTAGTTAATGACTTAAAAAAAATATCAACATACATATTATTCTATGTTTTCATAAGTGCACTGATAATTTACTTCGACTTCAACAGAAGATACTTGATATTCAATGCGGGACTTAGTTTAATCGCTTACATATCCAGCGGATTTGCCACTGTAAAAAAACATGTTTTGCTCACTTTGCTTGCCCTTTTCATAACTGTGGTATTCTTTCCCAACGCTCTTTATATGTTCACCGACTACATTCACATAAGAACCTCTGAGTACTACAAGACATCTGCCGCAGGTGCAATTTACAACATGGATTACTCAAGCTGGATAAAACTCGCAGTGGACGCCGGCATGATCACGCTGTCTCTGGTGTTGAGTTACGAAACCTTTGTAAATATACTCAAAGCTGTGAAGTGTTACGGATATAAAATAGCCGGTTTTTTTCTGTCGGTATTCATATCTGCAATAAGCGGATTTGCAATCTACATAGGTCGTTTTTTGAGATTGAATTCCTGGGATATCTTCGCACTGCCTTCCATGCTTAGAAGCATGATAGCAGGATTTGAAACCAATGATTATTATTTAATCGCAACCTTTGCAATTTTTCAATTTTTTATAATTTTGCTCTTTGCAAATTTAAAAAATAATTAGTTTTGCACAAGAAAACTTGATATTATTTTTGTTTGGACTAAAATATGTCTAAGGAGGAAAAAATGAAAGCTTTATTTATAGTTTTAAATCACGAAAAACACGTCAACAATCTTTTGATTGAATTTGACAAAAACGGACTCAGAGGCGGAACCATTCTCGAGAGTATGGGCATGGCACAAACCATGGCGGAACGCTCTATCGGCGGTAGTTATGCCTATTTAAGAAATATGCTCAGCGGCGGAAGACCCTACAATAAGACCATATTTTTAATTTTAGATGATGACAGACTTCAACTGGCTAAGGAATGTGTCAGAAAAGTAGTTGGAGATTTGGGACAAGAAAATGTCGGAATTATGTTTAATTTCCCCATTAGCGAAATCGAGGGATTGACGAAATAATGAGTATGTTTTATATCGCTGTTTTATTATTCAGCGGAATGATTTTCGGACGTATCTTTTCCAAGATTAAATTTCCCGAAGTCACGGGATTTTTAATAGGAGGAATAATTATCGGTCCCTCGGTACTGGGACTGATAAGCTCCGAAGGTGTAAAATCTTTAAATGTAATAAGTGATGTAGCGCTTAGTTTTATAGCTTTTTCCATAGGTTCCGAAATGAAAATTTCAGTGCTTAAAAACCTTGGAAATAAAATAGTACTTATAACGCTATTTGAAGCCCTGGGCGCTTTTTTTGTTGTTCTTATAGGAACGATGTTGCTGTCGGGAATGGATATAGCCTTTTCCCTTACCTTGGCAAGCATTGCCTGTGCTACAGCTCCTGCCGCCACACTTATGGTAATAAGAGAGTACAGGGCTAAGGGCGAATTGGTAAATGTACTGTTACCCGTTGTGGCTCTTGATGATGCCGTATGTATCATAGTGTTTGGCATTTCATCTTCAATTGCCGTGAATATTTTACAAGGCGGAGAATTGAATTTTCTCACCATGTTCGGTGTGCCCCTTCTCGAAATTCTTTTGTCCATAGTTATAGGAGTAATAGGAGGAATTGCCTTTTCCTTCGTATCTAAAAAAATTAAGACGGAAAATGAACTCCTTGCATTTACCATAGCTGTAATTTTTCTATTAGATTCAATAGCTAATTTAAACGGACTCTCAAGTCTTTTGACCCTGATGACCGCATCGGTGATAATAGCGAACTTGGGAAATGTGTCCAGAAGATATTCTGATCTGATAGACAGATTAACCCCTCCCATATTCATGTGCTTCTTTGTACTGTCGGGAGCGGATTTAAATCTTTCCAGTTTGAAGACCGTAGGTGCAATAGGAATTTTCTATGTACTGGGCAGAACACTGGGCAAGTACATGGGTGCTTACTCCTCTGCAAAAATCACGGGAATGTCCAAGAATATTCAAAAATATCTGGGACTCACCCTTGTTCCTCAAGCAGGGGTTGCCATAGGACTGAGTTTAATCGCCAGTCAAAAAATCCCCGACCCTCATGGAACTATGATAAGAACATAATACTCGGCGCAACCATAATATACGAATTGGTTGGACCGCTGCTGGCTAAAGTCGCTCTTAAAAATACCGGCTGTATAGAAAATTAAATAAATAAAAAACACGATAAATTTCTTGAGAGATTTATCGTGTTTTTTATTTATTTATGATATGGGAAGTTATTTATTATTCTGAAAGCTCTGTAGATTTGCTCCAAAAGTATCAGTCTCATCAGTTGGTGAGGAAAGGTCATATCCGAAAAAGAAAGCCTTAAATCAGCTCGATTCAATACTTCCTCCGACAGACCCAAAGAACCTCCGATTACAAAATTCACCGTAGAATCGCCCTCCAACATAATGGAGTTCAGCTTATCTGCAAAGGACTCAGATATAAATTTTTTACCCTTGATGTCCAATGCTATGGTGTATCCGCCCTTGATGTGTCTGAGCAGTTTCTCTCCTTCTTTGAATTTGATGCTTTGTTCATCTCTTGTCGAAAGATTTTCAGGTGCACTCTCATCAGCCACTTCAATGATATCTGTATTGCAATGAGCGGACAACCTTTTGACAAATTCTGCGATTCCTTCTTTTATATATTTTTCTTTGATTTTTCCCACTGCTAAAATATTTACGTTCAAATTATTTCAATTCCCATATTTTTTAATTCTTCAATGTTCTTTAAGTGATCTTCCTTGCTCACATATCCCACTCCATCTAAAAACATCTTCACATTTTTGCCGTTGTTTTTCAATTCCAAGATAGTTTCTCTAACACAGTATTCACTGGCAAGACCACAGACTATGAATTCATCAGATTTTAAATCTGAAATTGATTCTCCATCGGAATTTTTTGCATAATAGGCGGAATACTCCTCAACTTCATCATTTTTTCCCTTTTTGTAGATGTTCGACTTTGCAGGTTTAAATACCTCATTTTCTACGGTGTCAAATTTTGAAGAAAGCTCTCCACCTTTCTCTCCCTCTACACAATGAACGGGCCAGATTCCTCCATTTACAGAAAAAGATTTGTTAGTAAAACTGTGAGCATCCATGGAGTATACAACTTTGTCAAAATCATCATAATTTATTTTTTTAACGATGTTTTCAACCGCATTTTCCGAATTTTCACAGGCAAGACTTCCATCTATAAAGTCATTTTGTGCATCTACTACGATTAAAGTCTTCATCATATCAACTTCTTCACAGCTTCAAAGGCAGCATCAAAATTCACTTCATGAGTTGCTTCTTCAACATATTCCACATATTCGATCTTGTCATCTCTGTCAACAACTACTACTCCCCTTGTCAAAAGTTTTAAATCTTTAATTAAAAATCCGTATTTCAAACCGAAATCATGATCCTTATAATCGGAAATTATCATGGAGTTTTCAATTCCTTCAACAGCACAAAATCTTGCTTGTGCAAAGGGAAGATCGTTGGAGATGGTTATAACTACAACGTCATCACCCAGTTTAGTGGCTTCTTCGTTAAATGCTCTTGCTTGTAGAGAACAAACTCCGGTATCTATTGACGGAACTACGGAATAAACTTTGATTTTTCCTTTGTAGTCCTCGGAGTTGAAGGGAGATAAATCATTTTTTACTGCTACGAAATTCTCAGCCTTTTCCCCTACAGCTACTTGAGTTCCTTCCAATTTCATCTCTGTACCGCCGAATTTTATATTCATAATTTTCCTCCTAATTTTATTTATATCTTATATATAATAATATCCATTTATCAATAAAAATAACTTTTTCCCTTAAAAATGATATAATGGTACATATTTATAAACTGGAGTGAAATTTATGAGATACAAACACAAGGCTGTAGTCTTAGGAACAAATTACTACATAGGACTTTCCGTCGTAAGAAACCTCGGTCGCAATGGCGTGAGCGTAACGACGATTGATTATGAAAATCACAACTACGGTGTTTCAAAATACGTCAGAGAAAGATTGATCGCCCCTCACTACCAAAAGCAGGAAAAGGAACTGGTGGAATTTTTGATAAATTATGCCAAAAAACAAGCTCATAAACCTGTGCTCTTCCCCACGGCGGATCTCTATGTGGAATTTATGGAAGATAATTATGATGCTCTCAAAGAATACTACCTGTGGCCCAACGACAAAAAGGGTCTGCAAAGAAAGTTGATGGACAAACAATCCCTTCTTGAATTCACTGAACCCTTGGGAATTAAAACACCCGAGATAATACCAATGGACGATAAAAATCTGATTGAAAGGGTAAATAATGAGCTGGGATATCCCTGCATCGTCAAACCAAAGGATTCCATGCCCTTTGTGAACAAGTACAGATCCAAGGTATTCAGAATTCACGACGAAAGGGAATTGAAAGAGAAGATAGACATGTGCAAAAAAGACGGACAGGAAGTCTTCGTTCAAAAAATCATATCCGGTCCCGAATCCAACTGCTACTCCTTCGACGTCTACATGGACAAAAACGGAGAAGCCGTAAGCTATCTCACAACGTCCAAAATAAGACAATGGCCTATAAATTTCGGTGCCAGTACCTATGCGAAGCAAGAGTACATTCCCGAACTCTACGATATTTGCGTTCCTCTTTTCAAAAGCGTGGGATACAGAGGATTTGCCGAAGTGGAATTAAAAAGAGATGTACGAAACGACGTCATATATTTGGTTGAAGTAAACGTGCGATTTGTAAATTTCACAGAACTTCACTGCCACATGGGTATGAACACGCCAATGATGTACTTCCTGGATTCCATAGGCGAAGAGTATTACGGAGCAAAGATAAAAGAGAATAAAGAAGTTTATTGGAAGTACCTCTATGAAGATATCTCCGCCATTAAGGCTTATCTCTCCACAGGACAGATGACCTTGGGAGACATATTGTCCACCTACAGATTAAAAAAAGTCCCTTCTACTTGGGCGGCAGATGATCCCAAACCGGCATGGACGTTCTTTAAATGGGCGCTTACTCACAAATTTACTAAATAATATAAAATAATCTACTGGTTTTATAAAAAGCTTTTAAATGAGCTAACATTTGGAACATATCGATATGAATTACCCGTAAAGCAAACCAAAAAACACACTATTTAAACTAAATTCGTTTGTGTTTTTAGACGAATAAGCGGAACAATTCACGATATGCGTAAACAGCTGGGGAATTAAAGGCTTTTTATATTTTATATAATTTTTTAGCAAGGTACTCCTTGCTCTTTTTTTATTTCCTATATAAATCATTATATAAAAATTTTTCAATTCTCTTTTTACTTTACATTAAATTTATCTCATATAAATAATATATCCATATTTCTCTGCTAAAGTTATCCGAAGAGGTGATATATTTGTCTTTTTATTTTGCATCGCCTTTGATGTGGGATTTCCCCGTTGAAGAAATTTTTGATTTTGCAAAAGAAAATAATTTCTCAGGAATGGAAATCTGGGCGGAACACATTAGAAACAAAGCCTATGAACCTGATAAAATTAAAAATCTATTTAAAAAACACGATCTTAATTTAACGTTTCACGCATCCAGTTGGGATTTAAATCTATGTGCTCTTAATAAATCTATAAGGAGAGCAAGTATTGACGAAATCAAAAAAGATATAGATCTTTCGTATTTTATAGGAATTGATGAAATTACTCTACATCCAGGACGGGTAAGCGTAGCTTTGGACAGTTTCAATTATGGGGCAACACTTTACGATTCTTTGACAGAGATTTGTCAGTATGCTCAATCAAAAAATATTCAAATTTCACTTGAAATCATGGAAAAAATTCCAAAGGAATTCATAACTTCTTTAGAACAAGTGCAAAGCATGGCTGAAGATTTGATGAATTTTTTGAAAATAACCTTGGATCTTGCTCATTGCGACAGCTTGGAAGAAGCTTACCATATTTTTAAAAAATCAAACAATATTTCAAAGGTTCATATTTCCAACCGCAGAGAAAACAAGTACCATACAGCTTTAGATGATGGAATTTTTGATTTAAGAGAAATTCTGACTTATATATATAATCTGAATCTGCCCATGGTCATCGAAGGATTGGAAATCGGCAAAGAAGCAAAGTTTTTAAAAAGAAATATCAATTATTTAAAGGAGTTAAATCTATTATGAAAAAATTATTGGTTTTATTGTTAAGTCTACTTATGTTGACAGCATGCGGAGGAAATTCCGGCGAAACTGCTGAAAACACAAAAAAACAATGCGGCTACAAACACAGCGCAAAATTCCAAAGAAGAAAAACCTGACGAAGAAAAGGAAGAAACTGAAACAGCCGAAGAAACAACAGACGGAGCAACGGGTTCAATCACACTTTACACTTCTCAACCTGAACAAGATGCTCAAAAACTTGTTGACGAATTTAAAAAGTCAAACCCCGATGCTGAAGTAATGGTGTTCCGTTCGGGAACTGAGGAAGTTGTATCCAAGATTCTTGCTGAAAAAGAGGTTGGCGATGTGCAAGCCGATGTAATATTGGTTGCAGATACTGTAACTTTCCAAACCTTGAAGGAAAAAGACATTTTGATGAGCTACGATTCAAAGGAACTTGCAAACATAGATGAAAAATTCTACGACAAGGACAAATACTATGTCGCAACTAAGATAATCTCCACAGGTGTAGTTGTAAATACCGACTTGTACGACGGCGAAGTGACAGGATTTAAATCTCTTACAGATCCCGCTCTAAAGGACAACACCATCATGCCCAGTCCACTATATTCAGGAGCTGCAGCTTACAATCTAGGAGTTCTTACGAGAACTGACGGATTGGGTTGGGAATATTACCAAGCTCTTAAAGACAACGGAATCTTAGTAGACAAAGGTAACGGAGCAATTCAAAAATCAGTCGTAGCAGGACAAAAGGCTGCAGGTATTTTAGTAGATTACATGGCTATGCGTTCAAAAGCTGAAGGCGCTCCAGTGGAATTCATCTATCCCGAAGAAGGATCGCCCTACGTTACTGAACCTATCGGAATAGTAAATGGTACTCAAAACGAAGCACTTGCAAAGGCATTTCTTGACTTTGTAATCTCAAAAGATGGACAAGAACTTGCTTCAAGCATGGGTTACACTCCCATAAGATCTGATGTTGCAACACCTGAAGGACTAAGAAGCGTAGATGAACTCAAGACCATAGCTGCCGACGAACAAACACTTCTTGAAAACAGAACAGCCGACAAAGAAGAATTTGCAAAATTATTTCAATAATGTGTGCATTGAATAAAAAAGAAAGAATTTTAGATATTTTGTTCGCATTATTGATATTTTTAATATTGGTGATGCCCTTTGTGAAACTCATTGAGGTGAGCATTTACTCCGACGGATTTACTCTTGAACATTTCAAAGAAGTATTCTCAGATTTCAGAGTTATGGACGCTTTTAAAAATACCATGGTCATAGGGATATTTTCATCTGTAATATGTGCAGTGTTGGGAAGTCTATTGGCTTTTGTAGTAGCTTATACGGATATATCATTTAAGGGATTGATAAAGGGGTTAGTGTACCTCCCCTTTATCGTTCCTTCCTATGTCATTACACTCAGCTATACAAACATAACTTCAAATGTTGGTTTTATCACATACATATTAAAAAAATTAGGTCTGCCCCTGATTAATCTCTATTCAATCGAGGGCATTATTTTTGTAATGGTTCTATGCTATACTCCCGTGATCTACTTAATGGTTATGAGAAACCTACTGAAAATTCCTCGTGATATGGAATATTCCTCAAGACTTTTGGGATACAGTCTTTTTGAAACGATGAAAAATATAAACTTAAAACAAATTTTCCCAACCATCGCCAGCGGATTCTTCCTGGTTTTTCTATCTACACTGGACAATTTTTCAATACCGGCTTTTCTGGGAGTGCCTGCAGGTATATCGGTGCTATCAACTCTCATATATGAAAAATCCATCGGATTGGGAACAGGAGCCTTTTCACAGGCAGCTTCTCTCAGTGTGATACTTCTGCTCATTGCATTGCTTGTTTCCTCTTTGGAAAATCAAATTTTAGACAGGAGCAAAATCTCAAAGGATGCACGTGAAAACAGCGATGTCCGCATTAAACTCAAATACAGAAAATCTTGGGGAGTATTTGTTGTCCTGATTTTATTTATATTCAATTTAATTCCCATAGGCTCAATGATATATTCTTCTTTCTTGACAGGATATGTAAAAGAATTTTCCTTTGACACTCTATCCTTTGAAAATTATTTTAATCTATTTTCCACAGATACAGTAAAGAGAGCCATAGTAAACAGCACTAAATACTTCGTATTGACCATAATTATATGCGCCGTCATATCTATAATTTACGGATATTTTAATTGGAAAAACAAATTTAAAATCTCGACAAATCTCTTGGATAAAATATCCAATATATCCTACTCAATTCCGGGAATGGTTCTGTCCTTAGGCATGATATTCTACTGGGCAAAACCCTTCGGTTTTTCAAAACTTAGTATTTACGGAACCAGTGCGATTTTAATCGTCGCCTATGTTTCTCGATTTGTAATAGTAGATATGAAGTCCGTCACCGGCGGATTTTTGACAATGTCCTATTCCCTTGAACAGTCGGCAATACTTAGCAATCCCTCCCATGTGAAAAAATGGACCGAGATAATCCTGCCCATGATAATAAAGTATGTTTTAACCAGTTCTCTAATGATTTTTTCTTACAGTTTCAGAGAACTTACTCTTTCAGCACTTTTAAGTGGTCCTAAAACCACCACCATAGGATTGTCCGTATATAATTTGCAACAAGCCGGAGATTACTATATGTCCTATGCTTTTTCGACATTTATATTAATTGTACTATTTATTTTATATCTTTTACTTGGAATTATTGATAGGAGAAAAAATGCTTAAAATAAAAAATATAATAAAAAAATATGATTCAGTTTCTGTTTTGAAAAATGTGTCCTTAGATGTTCAAAAAGGTGAATTTCTATCTCTTTTAGGTCCCAGCGGTTGCGGCAAGACTACACTTCTTAAAATAATAGCCGGCTTTGAAAGACCTACTGCGGGAGAAATTTCCTTTGATAAAGAAATTTTTGTAAACGACGAAATATTTTTGGAGCCTGAGGACAGAAGGCTCAACATGGTCTTTCAACAATTCGCCCTGTGGCCTCACATGAACGTTTATGATCACATGCAGTATGCGGCAAAGAATAAGAATCTGCATCTGTCCAAGAAAGAAATAGAAACCGAAATAGAAAAAATATTGAACATAGTGGGACTTTCATCTCATAAACATTCCTATCCCTCCAATCTGTCCGGTGGTCAAAAGCAAAGAGTATCTCTTGCACGAGCGTTGATTACAAAACCACGACTTATTTTAATGGACGAACCCCTTTCGGCTCTTGATGCAGCTCTTAGAATCGACATGAGAAGAGAAATCAAGGACATTCACGACAACTTCAACACCACCATCATCTATGTAACTCACGACCAATCTGAAGCACTTTCGATGAGCGATAGAATTGCCATAATGAATAATGGTATAATAGAACAGGTTGGGAGTCCCTGCGAAGTTTATCACCATCCCAAGACGGAATTCGTGGCAAAATTCGTCGGAGCAAGCAACATGATAAAGGGAGTATGGAAAAAAGGGTTGTTCTTTATTGACGGAAGCGACATTATCTATGAAAAGCAATGGCAAAATCAAGATAACTTGGTAGAATATCCCGTCAAGCCGGAAGATTTTACCCTTTCAAAGGACAAAAAGGGAATCAAAGGACAAGTTGCCAAGATCGAATACTTGGGAATGGGTTACTCCTACAGCTTGCACTCCAACCAGGGAAATATAAATGTATTTATGAAAGACAATCAATTCAAGCAAGGCGAAAAAGTAAACATTGTCAAGGTGGGATAAAATGGATTTATTAGTAGATTTGCACACTCATTCAATTTCAAGCGGTCACGCTTACAGTACTATTAAAGAAAACATAGAAGAAGCCAAGAGAAAAAATCTCAAATTTTACGGGATAAGCGACCATACAAAAGCAATGGCGGGTGCTCCCGGCGATGAATATTTCTACAATATGAAGATTTTAAAAAGAGATTACGGAAATATAACTCTACTCAGAGGAGCCGAAGCCAATATAATTGACTATACAGGAGCCATAGACTTGACTAAAAAACTTTCTATTACCCCTTTGGACTATATAATTGCATCACTTCATATCCCTTGCATAGATCCGGGAACAATTGAAGAAAACACAGCCGCTGTAATCGGCGCAATGGACAAGGAAAAAGTGCGTATAATCGGTCACCCCGACGACGCCAGATATCCCTTGGACATGAAAGCTGTAGTAAATGCCGCCGTAGATAAAAATATACTTCTGGAACTCAACAGCAAGTCCCTAAGCTCCACATCAACAAGACAAAACACAAGAGAAAGCATGGTCACCATGATGGATTTATTAAAAGAGCGTGACTATCCTCTCATAATAGGCAGCGATGCACATGTCGATTACTATGTAGGCGACTTCGATAATGCCATCAAACTAATTGAGGAGATCAATTTTCCAAAAGAATTAGTCATAAACTTCGACAAAGACGAAAAGAGATTGTTTGAATTTTTAAAAATCTATAAACTATAAAAAGTAAGCCCGAAGCTTACTTTTTTAATAATGAGACTGTGAAATAATTTGTGTATGAGTAATCCTCCTCTTAAGGTAAAATAT
>CAYFRD010000002.1:0-74780 GCA_964345555.1 uncultured Peptoniphilus sp.
TTTTAATATATCATGTTCGGAATGAAATTGTCCTATTTAGTATATCCTATCCAAATAACCAAAAAGGATGCGGAAGTTTATTTCCTACCTTTTCAATTACATTAATAAACCTACTTAACTTGCTAGTGTTTTTCTTTGTTGATTTCATAGTTTTTCTCCTTATCAATTTTATGCTTTACATTTAACCTGATTTCTTTCTACATACTATATAAGCAATTCGCATGCCAACTTTTAGTCCGTCTTAATCACGAATATAGCTAAATAATTTTTCTTATTTTTTCCAAAAATATAAAAGAGTTTGCGTTTTTGCCAATTTATAGAATTTTACAAATTATAATATACAATAATTCAAGGCTGTATAAAAATAACACTATGATATAGGGCAATAAAAATTTTTTATGGCATAAAAAAAGATGGACCAAAGTCCATCTCTCTTAGTCTTCCGGATTAGGCGCTCCTACCGGGCAAACATCTGCGCATGATCCGCAATCTATGCAAGCATTAGCATCTATAGCGTAGATATCTCCTTCTTCTATACATCCGACGGGGCATTCAGGTTGACATGCTCCGCAAGCTATACAGCTGTCGTTAATTACATATGCCATTGTTTAACACTCCTTAGTTTTTATTAATTAAGTATTCAAAATAAAATATTTTGCGTTATTATTCTATCATACTTCCGCAAATTTTCCAAATAGTATAATAATTTTATTAAAAAAGCGCAGATAACTGCGCTTGTGTCAGTCAGCGCTGTAAGGCAACAATGCTACTTGTCTTGCTCTTTTAATCGCTACTGTGATTTGTCTTTGATGTTTTGCGTTAAGACCTGTTATTCTTCTTGGAAGAATCTTACCCTTATCGCTGATGTAGTTTTTCAACATAGCTACATCTTTGTAGTCAATTTTTTTGGTCTTATCCTTTTCAAAGGGATCGACCTTTTTTCTTGGTCTAAATCTTCTTTGCATGTTCTAACCTCCTTAAAAGGGAATATCGTCATTATCAATGGGGAAAAATCCGTCATCGCCCATATCGTCTTGACTGTTGAAGTCATTGGAGTAAGCACTGTTAACAGGTTGAGAAAATCCTTCATTGCCCGACGGTCTTCTCATTTGATTTTGAGTTTGTCCGCCACCTGCAGATTCGATAAAATCTATGGTATCTGCAATGACATCAGTAGTATAAACTCTTTGACCGTCCTTTTCATAACTGCCCGTTTGAATTCTGCCTGTAAGGCCTATTCTGTTGCCCTTCTTAAAATAATTTGCAACCAGCTCCGCCGTCTGTCTCCAAGCTGTACAGTTTATAAAATCGGCTGTGGGTTGATTGGCTGCTTCAGCTTCTCTTCTTCTTTCCTTTGACATTCTTCTGTCCACTGCTATGTTGAATCTGACAACAGCAGTTCCGCTTTGAGTGTATCTGAGCTCAGGATCTCTTGTAAGTCTGCCTATCAATGTTACATTATTCATATTTACACCTACTTATCAAGTCTTACGACCATGTGTCTCATAACTGAATCGAGAATTTTTGAAACTCTGTCAAATTCTTCAACAGTTTCTTTATCAGCTTCGAAATCTACTAAATAATAAAAAGCTTCCTTGAAGTATTCAATTTCATAAGCTAATTTTTTCATTCCCCATTCGTCAACATTCGTAACTTTTCCTCCGTCTTCAAGGATTTTCTTAAGTCTTTCAAAATGGGCAGTTCTCTTTTCCTCATCTGCATTAGGATAGAACATAATTATTACTTCATATTTATTCATTCCATTCACCTCCCTGTGGACTTGCGGCTTATTATTTCAAATAAGCAGAGTCGGTTTTTACCTGTAACATTATATATTATTTAGGCATTCAAGTCAAGATTTAAGCTGAATAATATTGTAATGTAGTTAAAAATAACCACTCACAAAGAGTGGTTATTGTCATTTTTTCTTTCTATTATTGCTCCCAGACTTTTAAATTTCGCTTCAATATTTTCATACCCTCTGTCTATGTGGAAAATATCGGAGATCTCTGTTTCTCCCTCAGCGATCATACCTGCAAGTATGAGTGCAGCTCCCGCTCTTAAATCAGTCGCTTTGACTTGTGCACCCTTTAAGGGTTTACCTCCCTGTATGACTGCTTTTCTATCGCTTACAGAAATGTCCGCTCCCATTTTTTGAAGCTCTGCGACGTGCATAAATCTGTTCTCAAAGACTGTTTCTATGGCGGAGTTTTCCCCGGGAAGCGTGGTCATAAAGGCCAGGAATTGCGCCTGCATATCAGTGGGAAATCCGGGATAGGGCAGAGTTTTGATGTTGATAGGTGACGTCTTGCCGCCTCCTGTGACTCTTATCTCGTCATCTGACTCCTCAACTTTTATTCCCGCTTCTATGAGTTTTGCAATTACGGGTTTCATATGAGATGATATCACATTTTTAACTACTACATCTCCTCCGCTGATTGCCCCTGCCACCATAAAAGTACCTGCTTCTATTCTGTCGGGAATTATTTGGTGAGTACACCCTTTTAATTCCTCTACACCTCTTATGGTTATTGTCGATGTCCCAGCTCCTGAAACCTTTGCGCCCATTTTTCTCAAAAAGTTCGCAAGATCAACTATTTCAGGTTCCTTTGCGGCATTTTCTATTACAGTTTCTCCCTCTGCCAAAGTTGCACCCATTATTATGTTCTCCGTTGCTCCCACCGACGGAAAATCCAAGTAAATTACAGTTCCTTTGAGTTTATCGCAGCTGGCGCTGATCTCATCTGCTTCGTAGGTTATTTCCGCTCCCAGTGCTTCAAATCCCTTGAGGTGAAGATCTATGGGACGAGATCCTATGTTACATCCGCCGGGTAAACTGTTCTTTGTCTTACCAAGTCTTGCCAACAGGGGACCCATTACCAAAAAAGAAGCTCTCATCTTGTTCATGAGTTCGTAATCAGTTTCATAGTAGTTTAAATTCTTTGAATTTATTTCCACTTTGTTTTCATCTATTTTTTTGACACTGCATCCTAATTTTTCAAGGACCTCTATCATTATTTCAACATCTTTTAAGTTCGGTACATCTTCCAAAACTATATCTTCAGTACCGAGTATTGATGCGGCAAGAATAGGAAGTGCAGCATTTTTTGATCCGCTTATTCTGACGGACCCCTTCAACGCCGGACTTTTTTTAACGATAATTTTTTCCAAAATATTCCTCCGTATATTATTTGCTTAAATTATACCATATAATTCTACTATTTAATTTATTTTATCCTATTCATTGGACTTTAAAGCTTCTATCATGTTTATGTGCTTGAGTTTGTTGTGGAAGATGATCATCAACAAAATGCTCAGTCCCAGGGTTATAGCTGCTGCAGTCATGTAGCTCCTTGACTTTAATACAAGATTGAACATCATATCATTGGGCTCTACAGCTCTTAGTACACCGTAGTGTAACAATCTCCCTACAAAGATACCTATGAATATCCCCATCAATGTCAAGGAAAAAGTCTCTCTGTAGACATAGGTGGTTGTTTCCTTAGGATAAAATCCCAACACTTTTATTGTGGATATCTCTCTTATTCTTTCTTCTATATTTATATTTGTCAAATTATAGAGCACGATTATGGCAAGCAAACAGGATGCCACTATGATAACTCCTTCAACTTTGGATATGGAATACATGAATTTGTTCATGGTATCTTCTATTACAAATAAATCAAAGGAGGACAGTACAGATTTGTATCCCGTGAAACCCGATAATAGTTCTTCCCTTTCTTCGGTATCCAAATCGGACAGCTTCATTAAATCGGTGCTTGGTTCAAAGGTTTTGCCGAATAATTTTTCATAATAATCCCTGCTCATGAACATATAGTGCCCGAAGTACATTTCAGCTATACCTTGTACTTCCACTTTGTGAACGTCATTTTCTATGTCGATGATCTCAAGAGTGTCGCCTGCTTCTATGCCCTTAAGTCTTGCAAGTTTTTCAGTTATGATCACGCCTCTGTCGGGCAATTTAATATCCTTTTTGGTCCTTCTGTCTCTTAGGTTAAAGTAATCTCTAAGTTCCTTTTCATCTTCGGGAACTATCAATTGCAAAACTTGATCTTTACCTGTGTATTCTACGTCGAAATTTTCTTGATAGATCTTTATATATTCTATATTTCTGCTATCTACATCTTTTCTGTATTCGGCATAGGACTTTTCATCTACTTCTCTATCGTAGGATACGGATACGTCGTACTTTTGAATATCTTTAAATTGTACAAGTTCAATTCCGTTTATGGAATTTTTAAGTCCGAATCCCAGAACAAGCAATGCCATACATCCCATTATTCCTATTATGGTCATAACCATTCTGCCCTTGTATCTGAAAATATTTCTGGCTGTTACCTTGTGCAAAAAGCTGAGCCTTGACCAAAGGGGTTTTATCCTTTCTATAAATATTCTCGTTCCGCCCTTGGGAGCTTTGACTCTCAAAAGATTCGCCGTGTTGTCCCTGAGTATTCCATATACGGAAAGTGTGGCGGCTACAGCTGTAAATAGTATGCCAACCAACACCGCAAGCACCATTCTCATAGGGAAAAAGCTGAAATTTAAATTCCCCTCGAATATGGAAGCGGTAAAATATGCATTGGCTATTAAGGTTGGAATTACATAGGATCCTGACAGAACTCCCACTATGCCTCCGACGAAGGATGCCAATGCTCCGTAAGTGAAAAATTTACCCGCTATTTCATTGTTGGTAAATCCAAGAGCCTTGTAAGTTCCGATTATGGTTCTTTGTTCGTCCACCATTCTCTTCATGGTGGTGAAGCTGACAAGAAGCGCTATCAGAAAGAAAAATACCGGGAATATCAATGACAGCATGTCCATCCTCTTCGAGAAGTCAAAGTAGTCGTTAAGTCCGGGATTTAATGTCCTGGGTATAATGGAATAGACCGGTTGTTTTAAAATCCTCATTATTCTGCCGGCATCAGCAAGTTGTTCTTCTCCTTCGGCAATTTTTCCCTGCGCATCCTTTGATTTATCGGCGAATTCAGCTTCGCCCTCTCTTAAATCTTCCTCGCCTTTAAAGAGATCTTTACTCGCTTCTGCCAATTTGTCTTCCGCTTTGCCCAACTCTTCATTCAAGGTTTTTTCCGATTCTTCCAGGACTTCTTTTCCCAGTTCGTACTTTCCCTTTCCTACTTCAAGTTCTTCCTTGCCTTCCATGTAGTCTTCATAGGCTGAGGAGTACTCGTCTTCACCCTCAAGATATTCCTTTCTGCCATCTTCCAATTCCTGTTTTGCAGCGTCCAGTTTTCTTCTGGCATCCTCCAATTCCTTAATGCCTTTTTCGTATTCTGCCTTTCCTTCGGAGAGCTTTCTTTCGCTTTCAATGAGTTTTTGCTCTCCATCTATGGATTTTCTTATGCCTTCAGCATATTGTTCTTCGCCCTGTTTCAATTGTTCCTTGGCAGCATCTATCTTAGCCTGTCCTACAACTAAATCCTGAGAAGATTCTCTTATGCTCTTTATCCCCGCCTTGGCTTGAGCAAGCTTTTCCTTGTAAGCTGCTATTTTAGTCGCATCATTAGCTTCTGCAGGAAGCTGTGCGATCATTGCATCCATGCTTTCCTTTTGTGTCTGAGCCTGTGCAAGTCCTGACTGTGCCTGTGTGAGTTTGGTTTCAAGTTCCGACTTTTGTGCCTTTAATTGTTCCAGTTGTGCAGTCAAAGCCTGTTTTTGCTCCTCGGGCAGATCGGGATTCGATAGAGCCGCTTCAATTTGTGCAATACCATCCTCCACCTGCTGTTGGGCTGTTTCAATTTGTGCAATACCCCCTTGAGCTTCGGTGATTTTATCTTCAAGTAATTGATAATTGGACAGAAGTTCCTCAGCTTGATCCAATTGCGACGAAAGGGAATTGACTTCCGCTTCAACTTCGTCGAGATCAGCTCCTGGTTTTCCTATTCCCGCTGCAAGTTGTTCTATTCCTTCATCAATCTTTTTTTGTCCGTCAATTATTTTTTTCTCATTTTCCGCAATTTTCTGCCTTCCCTCATCCAGTTTTTGCTTTGCGTCGGCAAGTTCGACCTTTCCTTTTCCCAGTTCCGCTCTACCGTCGATGAGTTGTTTTTCACCTTCATCAAGTTGGGTTTTGCTTGCATCTAATTTACCCTTACCTTCAGCGTATTCCCTTTCACCGTCAGCATATTCCTTTTCGCCGTCTTCAAGCTCTTTCTTTGCATCATCCAACTCTTTTCTGCCGTCTTGAAGTTCTTTGTATCCGTCGGCAAGTTCTTTTTCCGCTTCCTTTATATCTGTCTCCGATTTATATAATTCATCTCTTTTTTCCTGTAATTTTCCTCTGCTCTCTCCGGCCTGTTTGTCGTATTCACGCTTGCCCTTGGCGTATTCTTCTTTGCCCTCTGCCAGTTTCTCTCTTGCATCCGCAAGTTCTGTTTCTCCCTCCGCTAAGGAATCCTTGGCATCTCTTATCTTGTCTTCGCCCTCTGATATATCTACTTGTATGTCGTATTTAAGTTCCGCCAATCTTAGCGCCGGTATGTGTTTGAAATCCAATTCCAAAGCCTTTTTATGCTCGTTCAACAATTCTATATATTCAGCTGAAGAAGTTCTCAAACCTTCGGTATCTTTGTAGGATATTCTGACCATTGTCGGGTCCATGTTAAAATTGGACGCACTTATATAGGCCCACCCTTTTATTTCTCCTAAACCTCTCAAAGAGGGCCCTCGCATTTCTCCCATGGCATTCTGTACACTATGGAAAAATCCCACAACTTTGTAAGTGTAATTATTAAGATGACTTTTTTCATCTTCGCTGTCGCTGAATTTATTTACTTCCTTTTCAAAATCGATCCTGTCGCCTATTTTATATCCTCTGTTCTTCAATATGTCATCTAAAATTATCTCGTCGGAGGTTTCCGGAATTTTACCCTCCGTAATTACGGGCATATTGATCTTATAAGGCATATTCATCACTTTGAGAAGCAGTACGGAATCCTTGACGGACAACTCCGTATCATATCCGTACTCAAGCTCTTTGATACCCTCCTGGGACTCTATGATGCTCATATCTCTTTCATCGAAACCAAGGTTGGTATTTATGGATATATCTTCGTAATTTTGAGAATTTATTCCCCTTTCCAAAGTATCCCTCATGATCTGTCCGGTGGTAATAAGTCCTATAAAGATAAAAACTCCAAGCCCCACAATTAGCAATATGGATATAAATCTGGAAATAGATCTCTTGATTTCTCTAAAGGTATCTTTGTTAATCAAATTCAAAGCCTTCGCCTACCATTCTATTTCTTCAATTTCCTTAGGTTCCTTATTAATTTCTATATTTCTCACTCTTGCATCGGCGATCTCTATTACTCTGTCAGCAATGGGCGCTACCGCCTTGTTATGTGTTATTACAAGCACCGTGGTTCCGAAGTCCGCACTCAAGCTCTTGAGTATTTTAAAAACCTGTCTGCCCGTATTGTAGTCCAGGGCACCTGTCGGCTCGTCACACAGAAGCAGCTTGGGATTTTTTGCTATGGCTCTTGCAATTGCCACTCTCTGTTGCTCTCCTCCCGATAATTGCGACGGAAAGTTGTTGAGTCTGTGTCCCAGTCCCACAGATTCCAAAACTTCTTTGGAATTTTTGGCATTTTTTACAATTTGTGTAGCCAGCTCCACATTTTCAAGTGCAGTTAAATTAGGTATGAGATTGTAAAATTGAAATACAAACCCCATATCGTATCTTCTGTAGGCAGTAAGTTGCCTTTCATTCATACCTGCAATGTCTTTGCCGTCTATGATTATTTCCCCTGATGTGGGAGTATCCATCCCTCCCATTATATTTAAAATCGTGGATTTTCCCGCACCTGAAGGTCCTATGATAAAGGCGAATTCTCCCTCTTCAACATCAAAGCTGATATTGTCATTGGCAACGACTGTAGCTTCGCCTTTTCCGTACTTTTTATATAAGTTTTTTATTTCAATAAATGACATATTCATCACCTTACTAATATTATTTAATTATACCATATTTTATAGGTGTTGATATTTTCTAACATAAAAAATAGATACTAATATACCATATTGTTTATAAATATATGTAAAGCATAAAACAATAACAAAAAACCTTTAATTCGTCGACTATTTAAACATACTGATTCAAATGCCAACTCATTTAAAGGTTTTTTTGTTCTATTAAAATTAAAGAGAGATACAAAATGTATCTCCCTGTAAAAATTTTTATTTTATTTTTCCATTGCTCTCAAAATCATCGTTGCAGCTTCCGCCCTTGTAGCGTTATTTTGAGGTCTGAATGTATTGTCTTCGTACCCCTTGATTATTTCAGCTTTCACTGCTTCTTGGACAAATTCAGTAGCCCATTCTGCAATTTTTTCTTTATCTGCGAAAGAAAGTTCAGCTTTTTCTTCAAGTTTCAGCACGCCCGACATTATCTTCGCCATTTCTTCTCTTGTGATGTTGTTGTCAGGTGCGAATACTGTTTCGCTGTATCCGTTGATTATTCCAAGACCTGCAGCATCGTCAATGTATTCCTTTGCCCAGTGACCTTTGATATCTTCGAATTTAGACTCCGCATCTGAATCCAAAGAGAATGCTCCGTCAAGTATCTTGATGAATTCGGCTCTTGTTATATTGTTATTTGGTTTGAATGTTCCGTCAAGATATCCGTTTATCAAGTTCTTTGAAATCAATTCTCTTATTGCTGCTTCAGCCCAGTGTCCGCTGATATCCGACATTTGAGCTTTAACCCCTGCTGTATCATAGAAAGTATTGTTGTTTACAGCATAGATTGAGTTTGCAAGAAGTCTGAACAGATGAGCTGTATGCGCCTTGTTTGTCAAATCTTGTGCAAATAATACAACATTTGAATCTTCAATCTTGTCAACAGCTGCTACAGCTTTGCCTTTGATTACGTCGTGGTTCGGCCACCAACCTGCTTTGTAGAAATCGCTTGAACCGGATATTTTAGATATGACTTTAGCTGTTGCCGGAAGTGATGTGATCACTGTACCGCTTGCAATATATGCATAATCAGTATCGTCATAACTTCCGCTGATAGTTGAATCTTGAGCGTAATTTGCCTTTAAAAGTCCTTCATTGGCATCTCCGTCCTCAGCCATGTATGTGGTCAAAGGATATATCTTATTGGTTTCCAACGCTCTTAGAGGTTGTCCGCCCACTGCTATATAATGTTTGCCTGTTATTTCAGAAGACTTGATTTGTCCTGAAGAGTCCACTATTGTGTTTGCAGCCGAAAGACTGTCTACTAATTCAAAGCCTAGTTCCTTGAGTACATATCTGGTTGCATCTGTAGTTGATGCGTATTTTGATCCTGATGGTGTCAAGTAAACCTTGGGTAGAACCAATGCCTTGCTTTCAAGTTTACCGTCATCTGCCATTACATTGAGATAATACTTTGATGCTACTGATGAAAGATCCGTAGTCTTAACTACATAATCTCCAACTTTAACATCTCCGCTTGCCTTTGTAACTTGAGAAACTACCTTTCCGTTTTTCAGTAATTCGTTTACAAATTTTATTGCATCTACATTGTCATTTCTGACAACTGCATTTTCAGTTGATACATTTACCATAGTTGCAGGAATTGCAACAGGACTTGTTATTTTAGAAGTCTTTGAATCGAATAGTCCTGCTTGTCTTACTTCTACTTTGTCAAATCCTCTCATTGCCGGGAAATCAAGTACTACTTCCGCATACATTGCTCCCCACGCAGATTGATCCACTCCGTCGTAAAGAGCCATGTTAGCATAGCCTCTCAATGCTTGACGCATTGGAACTACGATTGATCCCTTGGGATATGTCACTCCGTTAAATACAACGTCCGCTGCGCTTTGGTGCACTTCAACGCCGTTTCTTAAGAAGTAATTTACCATCTTGTAAACTTCAAGAGGATTTTTTTGAAGTTCTTTGTCAAGAGGAAGGATATAGTATTCCGGGAAGAAGTTTTGATTTTCTCCTCTTGGACGACCGATTTGGTTTCCGTTAGGATCTATATGCCATGTGTCTACACTTCTGTTGTCTTCGTTTTTAATTCCTCTGTTGAAAACTTCCAATTGATTTATAAATACTTGATCTTTGTGTTTCAACGCATAATCAACACCTGCAATAACAGTGTGTTCATGTGCAAGAACTGAATCTAAGTTACTTTCAGGAATTTCGATCGTATGTCCTAAAGCTCCGTGAATAAGAGCGAATACTCCTGTGTATCCCAGAAAAGCATCATCCCAGCCGTCGCCGTAATCAAACATCGGGATAATATAGCTGCTGTAGCTTGTATTTGCAATTGCGATATTACCCATGTGTTTAGCATTTTCAATAGCCCCTACTCCATAGACAGTATCCTTTGTATAAGCTCCCTTTTCTCCGCCCATTAACAAATCGTATTCAAAGTTCGGTTCGTGAGGAGGAGTACAAGGTTCAATTAAAAAGTCCTTTACAAATCCGTGTAAATCCAAGAACATAACAGGATGCCATTTTGCAATTTCCGCAGTTATACTGATGGTTTCCGGCTGAATTTGATAAATGTTGTCTCTGTTTAAATCAAATCCGTTTGCATTGTGACGAAGATTGTGATATCTTCCGTCGGGATTTTCAGTCAGGTTAAATACTAAAATAAAATGGTCTAAAACTTCATTTACATTGAGTTCTGCAATCTTTGAAGGATCGGATTCATCTGTTTTGAAAACTATTCCATCTTGAGTTGCAAAATTTCTTATTGCTCTCATTTGTGAGTCTATACTTGGATGCTCGTCGGGGTGAGGTGTGGAGATCATGATAGGCACTTTGTAATCACCATAGGTTCCCGACTTCACTTCGTTGATCAGTTGAGCGGGATTTTCCATAGCTCTGACCTTAGTTTCATTTAAGTACTTATCAATTGAAGCTTTGTCCTTTGCAATTACCATTGCGTGAAGTTCTCTTCCTTCCACAGTCTTGCCGTTGGAATGGTATTCGACATATCTTCCGTCCTTAGCTTCGCTTACTATCTTGTCAAGCTCCGGTTTAATTTCGTCATAGGTGTAAAATCCTTCATATGCATTGACTTTCACCGGTACAGAAGCCACTTCTCCTGTGGATGTTTCCTTGGCTTCCAGTTTGAAATCGCCGATTAAATCCATAAAAGCCCATCTTGGATAAGGTCTTTTATCTACCGCTTTCATTCCGAAAGGAAGTGAATTTACAACATCAGCTGTAACTTTGTTACCTTCCACTTTTAAGTTTTCAATTTTTATCCACGGTTCGCCTTCAAACTTTTCACTTTCGATATTGAAGGATTTCCATTCGGATAAAGCTTTTCCGCCCAAAGTCCATTGGAGATTTTCCGCCTTTACTTCTTTGTCAAAGGTCATTTCAATATTCATTTTTCCTTCAACAGTCAAATAAATTTCCTTTGGGCTTTCTGTAACTTCCGCTGCCGTTACAGTACCTGCAAAGGGAGTAAATAGAGAAAATACCATTACTAAGGAAAGAATCATTGCCAAAAATCTTTTGTCATTCTTTTTC
The DNA here is from genome assembly GCA_964345555.1 of uncultured Peptoniphilus sp. Classification (GTDB taxonomy): domain Bacteria; phylum Bacillota; class Clostridia; order Tissierellales; family Peptoniphilaceae; genus Peptoniphilus_E. The sequence goes on from CAYFRD010000002.1 coordinate 11,521, forward strand.
ATAATACATCTCCTTTAAATAAAATTATTCACGTAAAGTAGAGTTTTTCTTTGCAGAAATATCTACTTACTACGTTCTATTATCACATAGTGATGATATTGTTGTCAATCTCATCATATGTATTAAAAAACGGCAAATCTTTCTCTACACTCTTTAAATTAAAACATCAAAGGGGTATAATTACCTTGGAGGGATAAAATGAAAAAAATTATCAATATAGAAGGCATGTCCTGCGAACATTGTGCGGCTCATGTCACTGAGGCTCTGGAAAAGTTGGAAGGTGTAGATGCGGTAAAAGTTTCTCTTTTCAGAAATAACGCAAAGGTTGAAGGAACGGATTTAAAAGATGAAGATTTAAAAAAATCCGTTGAAGATGCAGGATACAAAGTTGTATCCATAAAAGATTAAATCACCCCCGACTTTGAAATGAATTCAAATTCGAAAGTTACAAAGGGCAGATAATAGCGGGCGGACGTAAACAGCTGCCGCTACAAAAATAATCGAAAATTTTAAGGAATGTCCGCCTAACCGGTGGAGCTCTTAATAAAAAAAGATTTTACATTTTATTTTTGTAAAATCTTTTTTTAATCCTTTCTATTAAGTTCACATTGTGCGGCAAATAATATCTTCGAACCCACATTGGGCTTGTAATAGGTCTTGCCCAATCTATGCCAACCGTCGATTATTCTCAAATAAAGGTCATCTTTGTATATTCTGTATCCTGTCACAAGCACCCAGTGCCAATTTGCTAAGCTACCTGCCAACAATAAAATTACAGGTTTTCTTTCTTCTAATGATTTTTTGATTTCGTCGTCCATCCTTAGCTTTTTTAATTTAAAATCATATCCCAAATCTTTAAAGTATCTTTTCATGGCGTAATCCACCTTTAGCTTTGGTCCGTCACCCATGTATTTGTAAATGTCCATGAAAATTTTATCAGGATCATCTCTTGTCACTCTGAAAAAAATTGTGAGATTGGTTGCACATACAGCGGCACAATGGTTTTTTGCCAGAGTTTTAAATTCTCCGGTGGTGGTCCAAGGGTATCTGTCCGATAAACTATGCTCTTTAAATTCGCCCTGAGGAAGTTTGTCTGCAGTCAAAAATCCATAGTGAATATTTCTTTTTAAAATCTTTCGAGATATATTTTTATTTATCATAATTTCCCCCTCACTATATAAATAAATTATACCCATAAATGCAACAAGAGAATTCAATAATCAATTACTGAATTCTCTACTGTTACAGTTTATCAAGTTTTGAATTAATATAGTAATCACAGCACTTTGCTCAAGAAATTCTGAGTTCTTTCATTTTTAGGATTGTTGAAAATCTCCTCGGGTGTTCCTTCCTCTGCAATGTATCCTCCATCCATAAACAGGACTCTGTCCGCCACTTCTCTTGCAAATCCCATCTCATGAGTTACTATTATCATGGTCATTCCTTCCTTTGCCAGGAATTTTATTACATCCAAAACTTCTCCGACCATTTCCGGATCAAGTGCCGATGTGGGCTCGTCAAAGAGCATTACTTCCGGCTCCATAGCAAGAGCTCGCACTATAGCGATTCTCTGCTGTTGCCCTCCTGATAATTTCTTGGGATATTCATCCTTTTTATCTTCAAGTCCGACTCTTTTTAAAAGTTTTACAGCTTTCTCCACAGCTTCTTCTCTGTCTACTTTCTTTGTCATCATAGGAGCCAAGATTATATTTTCCAATACATTCATATGAGGAAATAGGTTGAAGGACTGGAACACCATGCCCATTTTCTGTCTTACCGCATCTATATCCACATTTTCACCGTTTATCTTTTTTTTATTTACATAGATATCTCCGCCGGTAGGTTTTTCCAAAAGGTTCAAACATCTTAAAAATGTTGATTTCCCGGAGCCACTGGGCCCAATTATGGCAACTACTTCTCCCTTTTTCACTTCTTCGTTTATACCCTTCAACACTTCAAGATTTTTAAAGGATTTTTTCAAATTGACGGTTTTAATCATTTTCCAATCTCCTTTCCCATGCAGTCATCACCTTTGATAGGCTGAAGGTCAGAATAAAGTAGCATATAGCCGCATATATCATAGGTTTTACAGCCATATAGGTTTTTGCCTTTACTGCGGTGGCTTTGTAGATGATATCCGGCACACCCACCACTATTACAATGGCTGTTTCCTTGATGAGGGCGATGAATTCATTTCCCAAGGAGGGAAGAATTATCTTCAGAGCTTGAGGAAGTATTATTTTTTTTAGAGTCTGTCCTTTGTTAAGACCTAAAGATCTTGCCGCTTCCCATTGTCCCTTATCAACAGAATTTATACCGCCTCTTATTATTTCTGCAATATATGCTCCCGCATTTAAAAATATGGCGACAGAGCACAATATTATCGAGTTTCTCAAAAGTGTCATACTTGTAGGTATTACCAGTTTAAGCCCGAAGAACACTATTAAAAGCTGCACCATTAAGGGTGTTCCTCTGACGACTTCTATATATGCCTTTGAGATTAATCTCAGCAGTTTATTCTCACTAAGTCTCATGACAGAGAGCACAAGACCCAGCAGAGTTCCGAATACCACCCCTAAAATTGAAAGTAAAATTGTGACACCGATTCCCGATAAATAGGCAAAATAGTAAGTCTGTATAAATTCCAATTCCTCTTTTATAAACATAATATCTCCTATTTATCAGTTAATTCCATAAATTCCTTTTCCCATGTTTTTACTTGATCTTTTTCAATTAACTTATCTACAACTTTATTTATTGCTTCTACAAGTTCCGCATTGCCCTTTTTAACGGCAATTGAGTAAGCATCTTCAGGAGGTGCTCCTATGTCCACAACTGACAGTCCCTCTTGCATTTCAACATATTTTTCAGCAGGGATTCCCGACATAAATATAACATCGTAGGTTCCATTTTTAAGTTCCATTACCATATTGTTATTATCAGGAATGGAATTTACAGTAGCTCCATTTTCTTTTTCAAAAACATCTCTTGCATAGGTTTCTTGAGTTGAGCCCAATTGTGTACCTATGGTCACTCCTTCCAAATCTTCCGGAGATTTGTACTTATCGGCATTTTCAGTAAGGACTAAGAGAACTTGTTCTTGAGAAGTATAAGGATTTGAAAAATCTACAGCTTCTTTTCTTTCATCGGTTGCAGCCATTCCTGCAATTACAAAATCCATTTCTCCTACGTCCAATGCAGCCAACAATCCATCAAACTGCATATCTTTGATCTTAAGTTCCACTCCCAAATCTTCGGCAATAGCCTTTGCTATCTCAATATCTACACCGATTATTTCGTCCTTAGTCCCTGCGATGTCGTGCCATTCATAGGGCGGATATTCTGCCGATGTACCCATGGTTATGTATCCGTCGCTTTTTATTTTTTCAATGACAGAACCTTCTCCCGAGGTTTCTTCTGCAGTTTGTTCCTCTGCTGTATTTTGGTTTGCAGGTTGATCGGCGGTGTTTTCTTCCGGCTTATCAGAACTGCATCCTACGAGCAATAAAGCGAGCATTAAACAAGTTATTAATATTTTTTTCATCTTTTTACCTCCATTAATAGTATTAAACAACAGACCTTCCTAAAATCACAGCCGTCTAATACCTTCGGAAAGTATTGCAAACTCTTCCCAGCTTTTCTTGAAATTTAAAGGAATCAAGATTCGATGCCTCCTTTTTGAAATTTTTATCATTATACTAGTTTTTACAATTTTTTTCAACGCTTTTTTCCGATTTTTTCTAAAACTTTGCAAATAATTTATATAGGTTATAATATAGTTAAAAATTTTGGAGACTTATCATGAAAAAATTGTTTATTTTAAGCACCAAAGCAGGTTCTGCAAATTTCAGCGATTTTGAAAAAAATGTCCGTGAAATTTATAGATCACACAGTAGAACAAAGGAATTGGATATTCAAAGTACATCGCACAGTGGACATGCCCATGAGCTGGCACAAAATTTCGCAAAGAAAAACTCCGGAGGGATAGTATATGCATGTGGAGGAGATGGCACTTTGAGCGAAGTGGCAAGCGCCGTTATAGGAACAGATACCGCACTTGGACTTGTGCCCATGGGTACCGCCAATGATTTTTCTAAGAATTTCAATTACAAAAATTTCAAGATACAGGACACCTTTGACCCAACTTTAAAATATGTGGATATGATAAAGGTAAATGAAAAATACTGTCTGAATGTGATGAGTTTGGGCTTTGACACAGTAGTTTTAAATACAGCCTACGAAATTTTAAAAAAATATCCCCGGTTGAAATCATCCGCATATCTACTTGGTGTTCTGAAATCTCTAAAAAACATAGAGGCGGAAAAACTCAATATGAATTTGACACTGGAATCAGGAGAAGAAATATATATAAATGGCAATTTCATAATATCGGCACTTTGCAACGGATCCTACTACGGTTCGGGATTTAATCCCGCACCTACAGGCAATCTATCCGACGGACTGCTGAATCTCATAACTCTTGAGGATACACCTCTACTTAAATTAATTCCGCTTATTTTCAAATACAAGAGAGGGACCCATCTCAAAAACGAAAGAGTCAGAGAATACATTGTAAAAAAAGGAATTATAAAATCCGACAAAAAAATAATCTCCAACATAGATGGCGAAATATTCAAATCAGATGTATTCGACTTTGAAGTAATTGAAAATGCAATTGCATTTCACAAAGTTGGGATTTAAATTACTCAAAAGTTTTATAAAAATATTAATTAATTAAAAAATTAGGAAGTGAAATATGAAATATATACTTATGCACAGATTGGGACAAACTTCTTCCGGTTGGGCGAAAACAATTCAACTTATGGATAAAAGATCTGACACAATTTCACCAAATTTGTTTGATTTTACAGATTCTAAAAATATCTGTTATCAGAATCTATACAACGGATTTGAGCAATACTGCGACACTTTTGACGAACCTTTACATTTATGCGGTCTGTCTTTGGGTGCCATACTCGCTTTGAACTACACTGCTATACATCCCGAGAAGATTAGCTCCTTAGTTCTCATAGGTGCCCAATATAAGATGCCCAAAAATTTGCTGAAGTTTCAGAATTTGATATTTAGCATAATGCCTAATTCTTACTTTGAGAAATTAGGATTTAATAAAAAAGACTTTATAGGTCTTTCAAAGTCCATGATGGATTTAAATTTTCAGCCACACTTGGCGCAAATCCATTGCAAAACTCTGATCCTATGCGGAGATAAGGATAGAGCTAATAAAAGTGCCGCTTTATCTCTTCACAATCAAATTGAAAATTCAAGTTTCTATATCATACCAAATTCCGGACATGAAGTTAATACAGACTCCCCTGCCGCATTGGCAGAGCAATTAAATTCTTTTTATATGGGATAAATACACAGTTTGCTTAAATAAAAATACTCAGTAGAGCGATGTTATTATTTATTTCCGTAGTGGATTGCATTCGCCCATTACTAAGTAACCCGGGACCTTCTGATAAAATGAACACCCCCCGGATACACCGGGGGATGGTTATTATCTTCTTATTTTATTATTACTCTTTCGTCAATTGGTTGTTTTTTCTTAGGAGCCGGTTCTGAAACGGGGTTTCCAAATACCATTTGAGATTTTAGAATCCAATTTTCATCAATATCCCATTTTTCTTTGACTTCTTCGTCTATTATGGGGTTATAGTGTTGGATATTTGCTCCAAGTCCTATATCTCTAAGTGCTATCCACAGTCCCAAAGTGATAATACCGGAGTTTTGTTCAGACCATGGATCTACATTTTGTGCATAGTTGGGGAAATTTTCCTTTAATTTTTCATTTGTCTTTTTGTCTTCAAAAATCAATACCGTTCCGAATCCATTTTTAAATCCGTTGATCTTTTCTTCAGTCTTCTTAAATTTTTCATCGTCATTTACCTTTTTACGAAGTGTTTCCATGACGATTTTTCCCCATAAATAATCGTGATCTTCTCCGAATAACACTACCGCTCTTTGAGATTGGCTATGATAAGAACTCGGTAATTCGTATACTACATCCTTGATGTATTGCCCTATTTCTTCCTTGGGAATATCCACATTTTTATCTAAGTCGTAATATGATCTTCTAGCTTTTAGTACTTCAAGTGCTCTTGATTCCATTTTCTTCCTCCTTTATTTATCTACTTTAGACTTTACCCAATCTTTAACTTTATTCACAATTAAGTTATAATCATTTTGGTGATTATATGAAAACAGTACTTATTACCGGTGCTTCCAGAGGAATCGGAAGGGCCACAGCGTTGAAACTGTCTGAAGAAGGACAGTACAACATAGTTTTAAATTACAACAATTCAAAAAAAGAAGCTCTTCTGTTGGAAGAAGAACTTTTAAATAAAGGGATAAATGCTCTTGCACTAAAGGCCAATGTGTCAGACCTCACACAAGTGGAAGATATGTTTGCTCGTATAAAAGACAAATTCGGCGGAGTGGACATCTTGATAAACAATGCCGGCATTTCTCATTCCGCACAATTTCAAGATTTAAGCCCCGAGAAATGGGATGAAATATTCTCCGTTAATGTGGACGGAGTGTTCAACACAATACACTGTGCCTTAGAATACATGTTGAGCAATAAAAAAGGTGTGATATTAAATTTTTCATCTATTTGGGGTTCTCACGGCGCATCTTGCGAGGTTTCCTACGCAGCAACCAAGGGTGCAATAGAAGCAATCACCAAGTCATTAGCTTTGGAGCTTGCGCCTTCAAATATAAGGGTCAATGCCATTGCTCCCGGTACTGTCAACACCGACATGATGAAGACCTACAGCCGAGATGATATCAAACTCATCTGCAACGATATTCCCATGATGAGAATGGCTGAACCGGAAGAAATCGCCGAACTGGTGAATTTTTTAATATCAGACAAAAATTCATATATGACGGGACAGATTATTTCTCCTACGGGAGGGATGGGCGTTTAATCAGCTTTGATAAAGCTCTTTAAATACCTTGTAGACACTTTCCAAATCCTTTATCGCTCCCAATTCTCTTATTGAATGCATTGCAATCAACGGATTGCCCATGTCTATGGATTTGATCTTTAGGTATTTTGTGTTTAAAGGTCCTATGGTGCTGCCCGTTCTGTTCCCGGATCTGTTGTAGAATCTCTGATATTCAACTCCCGCTTCATGACACAGTTGCATAAATACTGCTGCACTGTAGGCATCGGTGCTGTATCCCTTTGATGCGGCATATTTTATTACAGGCCCTTTGCCCAGTTGCGGTTTGTTAGTCGGATCGGCTTTATCTCCATAGGCGGGGTGGACTGCATGAGCCATATCCGCAGAAATCATGTATGAATTTTCCATTGCTCTTATGAATTCGTCTTCACCTTTTCCAAGAGCAATGGATATTTTTTTAAGACAATCCCTCGCCATGGTAGAGTCCGCTCCTTGAATAGACTTAGATCCGACTTCTTCGTTGTCCGTGCACAAGAGAACATTCAAGGACTTTGCCTTGGCATTTATCATTGACATCAGACCGGAGTATGCCATTGCAAGATTATCCTGTCTGCCGGCAGAGATTAACTCCTTTTGCACCCCTATTAATTTAGCACCTTCTCTGTCATATAGATACAAATCAAAATCCAGGATATCCTCTTTATCTATTTTTAATTCTTGAGCGATAAGTTCTTCTAAAAAATAATCGCCGATTTTATCGTCGTCCAAAGCTATAAATGGCAACAGATGTTTTTGAGCATCATATATAAAGCCCTTGTTTATCTCTTTGTTCATGTGTATTGCAAGATTAGGTATGGTGAGCAAATCTCTTTCAATATTCACAAGCACACTCACCGGTTCAAGCAAATTATCACCCTTTAGCACCGCTCTTCCCGCAAAACTCAAAACTCGATCAAGCCATGTGGAATATATGGGACCACCGTAGACTTCGGTGTTTAAATAAACTACTCCGTCCTTTTTAATAACGGGATTTGATTTTATTCTGAAACTTGGCGAATCACAATGCGATGCTACAATTCTAAATCCCTTATCTTCAATATTGTCATCTCCGATATTGAAGGCTAAAATCGAAGAGTCATTCACCGTAAAATAACCCTTGTCTCCGGATTTTAAATTGAATTTATCAGCCAATTTATACTCTTTAAAGCCTTCTGTATTCAATATTTCTTTCATTTGCTTTACCGCAAAATATGAACATGGACTTTTGTCTATAAAGGAAATTAAACTCTCTGCGATCTTTGTAGCCTTCATAGCAATTCCTCAAATTTTTTTATTCTATCTTGAATATCTTCAAGTTTGACATCCGTCTTTTGATTTAATGTCAGAGCGTAATTTACAGCCTCCTGAATTTCTTCATTATCCTCTTCATTCAAGTATTCTTTTGCCTGTCTCATTAGTGCATTCAATTCCTCCGCTGCCGCCACCACTTGATGTTCATCGATTATATGAGCTATTAAATAACCTAAATCCCAATTCACCGTATGTTTTGTGACAACCGATTTGTGATTTACAGTAATTTCTCCACTTCTTAAATCGGTAAGAAAATTTCGGAGAATATTTCTGTCAAAATCTGAAAAAAGAATAAATTCCGTTTCAACATCTTCCCCTTTGTAAATTTTGTCCCCTTCGATATAATCCAAATCAAAAATTTCTCCGACTCTCTTATTTAAATCTCTTTCGTCGGCTAATACGATTTCAAAATCATATTCCTTCGCAAGATTCTTGATATTTTCAAATCTACTGCCTTCAAATCCGTATAGCAATATTTTTTTATCCATATTCGCCCTCCATAAGTTATAGTTTACATTATACACTATCCGGACATATTTTAAAAAACTAACTCCTTTTAAATACAGCACCCATAACTTATCAATAAAAAAGCAACCTCTTTCGTGAGATTACCTTACTTGTATATTTATTTTCTATATCCTACAGCCACCATCCGGATCACCAGTTTCGAATCCCTTATTTCCGCAACGAGGCTGAAAGCTCTGTTTTCTTCTTCATTAAGTCTTACAGATACTTTTCTCATATTATCACTTATGAATCCAGAGCAATACATCCTTGGTTTTTATGTTAATATATTTATCTAACAGCTTTGGATAATATCATTGACTAATTCTTTATTTTTAACTTATCGTCTATGCATCAATAGGTTTTTATTTTACACGATTAAAAAATAAAACTGAAAAACACCTCGATATCGAATTTTGATACCGAGGTGTTGGTTATCAGTCTATCGCTATATTCTTCGCTTTGTTTTCAATTTCCTTTTTAGGAACGGTGATTTCAAGCACACCCTTATTCAAGGTCGCCTTTAAACCGTTTTCGTCAATATCCTTGAAATACATGCTTCTTTCCATTTTTGTGAACTTTCTTTCCTTGTGTATATAATTCTTTTCTTTATCGGAATTGTCAGTTTCTTCTTTCTTTTCAGCACTGAGAGTCAATTTGCCATCTTCCAGTAAAATGGAAATATCCTCTTTTTCAAATCCGGGAAGTTCCGCTTCAACGGTGTATCCCTTATCATCTTCCGCAATGTCTACTTTAAAAGTCGAACTCTTCAACGCCCTTTGCGGTGTAAAGTCATCTTTAAAGAAATTGTCAATCATGTTGTAAAAATCTTCAAATCCTCTATCAGCTAATCCTAAATTATTTTTTATATATGGTCTGATACTCATAATAACATCTCCTTTTAAATTAGCACTCTTCGTGCTTGACTGCTAACCTATCTATAATATACCCCAAAGGTCAAAGAATGTCAACATTTTTCGAAAGTTTTTTTATTTTTTATTTATCCATAAAAACGCCTTAATTTCAAGATTACAGAGTATAAATCCACTAAAGTTGTGAAGATTATAAAATAATAAAAATACCTGAATATTTTAAATTCAAAATCAAATTTCAAAAAATACACCAAAATTACACCTATTAAAACATTACAAAAAATACTAAGCATAGTCACATACTTTCCGTATTCTCCCTCCGATGTCCTGTTGGAGTCCCTGAGAATAAACAAAAAGAAAATAAACTGAAGAATTCTCTTTCTAATTATATTACCGCCATCCGCCATTATATGTATTGATAAAAATATCACCGTGGAATAAAATATTAAATTTATCAGTTTGCTTTTTCTAAATACGAATTTTTCCCTGCTTGTGTAGAGATCCCTTATCTCGAAGGGTTTTAAGAGTTTTTCCATTATCCTTATATTTTTCACATTTTCCGCAATCCACAGTGAAAGAACCGAAGATATCAGCATAGTTATAACTATGTCCTTCAGTCTTTCCAGAAGAAGCATGTAATCAAGATTTTTTGATATGAAAATATATATTCCCGTACTTAAAATCAATATTAAAAATAAAATTTGCACCAACGTTTTAAGTATTCTGTAGTTTTTTCCGCTTATAAATATATTGGAAGAAGACCTGTACTTAGTTGAAAAATTGTAAGGACTTCCAAGCTTTAGAAGAAGTCCCTCCAATTGTGCAATGTCATAATTTGTCCCCAACTTATCCTCCACCAGAGAATAAAAATCTTTCTTTGCTGATTTCGCATCTTCATAGGTCATATACTTGGTCAGTTCTCGTATATATCTATCAAGCAAATTTTCCTTTGTATACATAAAATCACCTTAATGTATTATAACATTAAAAAAGCACCCTGCAGGGTGCTTATTAATCTAATACATATACTTTTACATTTCTTCTGCCGAATTTAAGAGCTTGTGCGTGTGTGTTATAAAACAGGTCAATTTTATTTCCCTTGATCGCTCCACCGGTATCTTCGGCAACTGCATATCCGTACGTGGGGAATCCGTCCATGGACTCTATATATAGTTTAGTTCCAAGAGGTATTACTCTGGGATCTACTGCCACAGCTCCTACTCTCGCCTTTGTTCCCATGGCGGTTTTTGATCCCGCTGTAGGGTCGTAGGCTGTAGCTTCCATGACTATTACTCTCTTTACATTCTTTCCTTCTACAGGACTTTGTACTTTCTTAGTTCCCTTTTCAACTATGTGTGTTACAGGTTCAACTTTATCTGTGCTTTCAATTACATCTATGGATACAAGATTGTCATTTACATAAGTATTTTGAATTTTTTCAATTCTCTGTCCCGCTGAACCCTGTTGAATTACTTTGCTTTCTCCCTCATACATTTCGTCATTTTCAACAACTTCGGTTTCATGGGGAATTTCGGAAACTTTATGATAATGTTCTTTGTCAACTCTTTCGATGGTGACTCGTTGGTCGTCTTCCACTTCCTCTTCAATTTTCGGTGTCACCACATCGTCATTATCAACCTCAACATCAAGATAGTCTAGGATTTCTTCAACGGTATCTCCCACAGCTTTGATTTCCTTCTCAACCCCGCCGTCAGTAAACACTATGGTCTTTAAATCGGAAATAACTATGTCCATTCCCTCTGTAAGTTCTGTATCTTCACTTGGCGATACCACTTTGTCTTCACCAAGTACAATTTCCTTTGTTTCCAACAGTTCTCCAACTGTTTCTGAAAATGTGACAACGTGTTCTTCTTTTCCATCTATGATCAAATTAACATTTTTTGCAAATACTGTAGAAAAACCCATAATAAGCGCAGATGCCGCTAATACTGTTATCACAGTTATAAGTATCAATCTCTTTTTAAGCGATTTGCCCTTAAAACTCATTACTAACCTCCTATAAAAATTACAAACTTGTAAACTCTGTTACTAATTTGTAACTAATTTTTGTTACTTGTGAAGTATATAGGTAAAAGTCTCATAAGTCAAATTTGTGTAATATTATTGCAAATAATAAAAATAAATGGCTGAATTCAGCCATTTAACTCTTTTATAACACATTCTTTATTTTAAAGAACAACATATTTTACACTGTTAAAAGGCTTGAATCAGCCATTTGAGGATAAATATTACAATTTGATTACAAATTTTTCTTTATCTTATTTATGAAATTGTAAGTCATCTTCGCTGTAAATCCCCAGATTATCAAACCTCTGTATTGATAGAACAGAACATTGTCCTTGCTCTTCTTGAATTTGTAGTTTTTTCCGTCGGGAATCAATTCATAAGGGAAATATTTATCCCTTCTCGCTTTGAATTCAACTTCATAGCTCTTAGGCGATTTTTTCATAAAGTATTCGAAGGGTATGGTGAACACATCTTCCACTTCATCGGCACTGGGTTTTATGTCTTTGATATCCACATTTAACTTGCCTATGACAGAATACAATATGCTTCCGTAGGGATTTATAAGATAGTCTCCCTCTCCGTAGATCTCTATGTCCTTAGGACTTATCAGCAACTCTTCACAGGTTTCTCTTGCTGCCGCATTTATAATTTCTTCGCCCTTTTCAATTCTTCCTCCGGGGAAGCAGATCTCCCCCGGCTGGTTTTTAAGAGTTTTCGATCTAAGTTCATAAAGCAGGTGTGGTTCTCCTTCCACTTCTATAAAGGGAATTAAAACAGAATACCTATTATTTATATCTATGGGTCCCCAAGGTGTTTCCCGAACTATGTTTTTAATCTTTTCAAATTTCAATTCTATATCCTCTTTGCTAATTTTTGTAAAAAAGAATTTTTGTCTTCTTGTGTTTTTTCAGTCTTTCTTATTTCTTCAATAAATTCTTCCACTTCATATATCTTGAGGTAATCTATATTTTGCTCCTCTGCTATTTTTTCCAGTATTATTATCAATAATTTTGAATAGTTGTCTTCACCTTCTACATCGTATTTTTTAGCAAGGCTCGACAGGGTTTCTTCAAAGAGTTTTCTGTACTTGGATGTGGGTTTTTTATCCTCTTCATGTTCGTCTTTGAAAAATATGTTCTTCAATATTTCCAGTGCGTACTCCTCAGTGAATGGTCTGATGTAGTACTTGTTCCCCATAAGTCCATCCAATAATTTATATGTGTCGAAGTAGGCTATTCTTATTATTTCATCTGCCTTTACAGGGTCAAAATCCATAAGTGATGTGTAGTTCTTGGAAGGTTCTATTATAATAGCATCCTTTGGCATATAAAAGTTGTTAACTATACTGTGATGCGTCCTTATTATCACAGGTGTAAGTCCCATTTCCTGAACCATGTTGTAGGGAATGTTATTGACAAATCCGCCGTCCAAGTAATATTTCCCGTCAAGTGGCTCCATTTTAAAAACAGGGTGGTAACAGGATGCCAATATGTATTTTTTAAGTTCACCCTGTGGAATTTCGTCGATGAAAAGTTCTTCGGCTTTTTTATCTGTCAGATTTATAGTTACGAGCCCTAATCTCGCGCTTGATTCACGTACTTTTGTCTCGTCTATATTTTCCTCTATTAAGTTTCGCACAGGCTCAATTGAGATTTCCGCCTTCGAGATGGTATCGGAAACTAAATTTTTGATTTTCAATATGATGTCTTCTTTAGCAGTATCTTTGTCCACAAATTCAGATACTCCATCATCATCTCTGTTGTAGTAGTCCGCCATGGTGGTATTCCTCCACAGATTTGCACATTTATGTGCATCACCGCTAACTATCATAGCAGCATTTATAGCCCCTATAGATGTGCCTACCACACAGTCAAATTCAAATCCTTTTTCCTTAAGAGCAAAATAAGAGCCTATATGATAGGCTCCCTTCGCTCCTCCACCTTCAAGGGCCAGGCCGTATGATTTTTTAAAGTTCACTTGTACAATGTGGACATCTTGTTGCTTCAATATCTATTTCGCTTTTACAATATGGACATACCTTGGTAGCTGCAGCTGCTTCTTCTTCAGCTTTACCGTATTTGTCCCTCATCTTGGCAATCTGTCTTATAAATATAAATATATATAGTGCAATAATTAAGAAGTTAACTATATTGTTGATAAAGGAACCGATTCCTATGGCTGCTCCTGCCGCCTTTGCTTCTTCATAGGTTGCGTATTCCGCTCCTCCGATTGCAATAAATATGTTTGTGAAATCCACGTTTCCAAGAGCCATTCCCACTATCGGCATTATTATATCCTCAACTAAGGACGTTATGATTTTTCCAAAAGCACCCCCGATGACGACACCGACTGCCATGTCCAAAACATTACCCTTGGAAATAAAATCCTTAAAATCATCAATAAATTTTCCCATAACACTCACCTCATTTAATTTGTTTAAGTTCGATATTGTTCTTTTCAATCAGTTCCAAAGCATAATCGTCAATTCTATAAGCTTCCTTGTACATTATAGCTTTAATTCCGGCCTGTATTAATGCCTTTGTGCAGTTAAGGCATGGAAAGTGAGTCACATAACACCTGGCTCCCTTTACACTTATGCCCTCTCGTGCACAATAAAGAAGTGCATTCATTTCGGCGTGTATCGTCGCTATGCAGTGTCCGTCTCTCATAGTGTGTCCAATCTCGTCGCAGTGCTTATTGCCTACTATAGATCCGTTGTATCCCGTAGAGATAATTCTGTTGTCCTGATTTACAAGGACACATCCCACAAAGGCTCTGTCACAAGTAGATCTGGTAGCGACCATTTCTGTTATTTCCATAAAGTATTCGTTCCAAGATTTTCTCATTATTTCGCATCCTTTGCCAATTTATCAACTACTTCATTATATTTAACACCGCTATGAGCCTTGACTTTCACAAATATGACTTCAAGCTCATCCTCTATATCGGCATAGTAGTCTCTGTATTCAATAGTGCCGATTTTGTTAGCTTTCCAAGATCTCTTAGCCCAATTTTCAATTCCTGAATAATCATAGTGGAGATATACTTTTTTCTTTCCCAATTCAAGAGACCTCTTCATGGCAAAAGCAGCTCCTCTTATCTCACCTGCCACGTTTCTCATGGAACTGTCCTCACCATAAAACCTTTTTGAATGCTCTTCATATATACCCAAGTTATCAAAAAGCAACACTCCGTAAGAAAAGGATTTGTCCTTAATATTGTAAGAACCGTCCACATAGGCTATTATTTCATCGGTATTTAAAGTTTTTTCTTTCAAATTTTCATCATACTTCGCAATTTCGTCCTTCATAAAATCTTCCGCAAGGGACTTCTCTGCAAACTTTTTATAAACTGCACCGCTATATCCAACGACCTGTTTTTTTGCTTCGTCCCAAGTCGTGAATATGCCGGTTTCTCTGCCTTTTTTTACAGCATAATACATTCAATCACCTTACATAAATTCTACAATATCAAATAATATTATACAAGAAGTATCAAGGTTTAAAATTTTGTGATATACTTAAAAAAAGCCATTGATCACATATTTTGGAGGTTAATTTTATGAATAAAGAACAATTACAACGCATGAAAGAAGGCAAGGGATTCATAGCTGCACTGGATCAAAGCGGCGGCTCCACTCCCAAGGCTTTAAGACTTTACGGTATAAATGAAGATCAATACTCCGGTGAAGAAGAAATGTTTAAATTAGTCCATGAAATGAGAAGCAGGATTATAAAATCACCTGCTTTTACATCGGATAGAATCTTGGGAGCAATACTCTTTAAAGTTACAATGAATTCGAAAATTGACGACATGTACACAGCTGACTACCTATGGGAAAAAAGGGGCATAGTTCCAATTTTAAAAATCGACGAAGGACTTGATAAACTCGAGTCAGGAGTCCAAATGATGAAACCTCTTAAACAAATTGACGAACTTCTAAAAACCGCAAAAGAGAGAAACATCTTCGGAACAAAGATGAGATCTGTAATCAAGGAATTAAACGAAGAAGGCATTAAAAAAGTAGTCGAACAGCAATTTGAATTTGCCAAGAAAATCTCCAAAGCAGGTTTTGTCCCTATAATAGAACCTGAAGTTGATATAAATGCCGATAAAAAAGAAGAGATTGAAGAACTTCTGAAGGAAGAAATCCTAAAACACCTTGAAGCTTTAAATGAAGACACCTTCGTTATCTTCAAACTCACTCTTCCCACAAAGGCGAATATATACGACGACTTCTTGAATTATCCTCAAGTAGTGAGAATTGTAGCACTGTCAGGAGGATACTCCAGAGAAGAATCCGTTGAAAAATTAGCACAAAATAAAAACATCATCGCTTCTTTCTCAAGAGCCTTGACCGAAGGTTTGAGCCACTCTCAAAATGACGAAGAATTTAACAGTATGCTGGATAAATCCGTAGAAGAAATCTACAAAGCATCAGTAGAAAAATAAGTTAAAGGAAATGATGATAATGAGTGAAAATGGGAAAATTTATGAGAACGAAAAAATAAAAGTATTTTGGAAGCTGGATATCTGTAAACACTCCGGAAAATGCGTAATGGGAAACTCCGAGGTCTTCAATCCGAAGAGAAAACCTTGGATTGATCTAAGCAAAGCCGAATCTGAAGAAGTAAAAAGAGTAATCGACGGATGCCCTTCCGGAGCTCTTTCTTGTGAAATAAAATGAACTTTCTCAAAATTTAAACAGGAAAATCAAAATCATTTGCAATATACAAAAGGCGATAAATTCAAGATTTATTGCCTTTTTTCATAGGGAGCTAATATGAAGAACTACAGAGAATATTTAATAGAAAAAAGAAGAAAATTTCACAGGATTCCCGAAGCCGGTTTCTTGGAAATACAAACCACTGTGGAGATAATCAAAGAACTTAAAAAACTCGGCTACAAAAACATAAAATACGGCAAAAATATCCATAACAAAAGATTAGGTGTGCCGAATGAAGAAATGATATCAAATCATCTAAAGACTATAAAACTAAATGTGGACTTTGATACAGAGGAAATTGAAAAAGGTTACACCGGACTCGTTGCCGAGTACGACAGCGGGATTCCTGGCCCGAAGTTCGGATTTCGCTTCGACATAGACGGTCTTGCACTTCAAGAAACTGAAGATAAACACCACATTCCCAATGAATCGGGATTTAATTCAAAAAATATGCATTTCATGCATGCATGCGGTCACGACGGACATATAGCCATAGGACTTGCAATGGCAAAATATATAATCTCCGATAAAAATCTCAAAGGTTCTTACAGATTCATATTCCAAGGTGCAGAAGAAGGTGTGCGCGGAGGCAAATCCATGACTGATGCCGGTTGTGTCGACAACTTGGATTACTTCTTCTCATCACACTTGGGTATGGGGCTTAAAACAGGAGAAATAGGACTTGGGAGCGTAGGTTTTTTTGCTACCAAAAAATTCGACATCGATCTTACAGGTCAATCCTCTCATGCATCAAATGCACCTGAACAGGGCAGGTCTGCTCTGCTTGCAGCAGCGTCGCTATCCCTTATTCTAAATAATTTAACTCAATACTCCAAGGGCATGGCTAGAGTAAACGTGGGAGTATTAAAGAGCGGCACGGAACGAAATATAGTACCCCGGTCTGCTCATATGGAATTGGAAATACGAGCCGAACACCAATCAATACTGGATGACATGGAATCAAGGCTTATGAAATCCCTTGAGGGAACATCAATAGCCTTTGAAGTCACAAATAAAATAAATCCTGTCGGCAGTTCCATTGCTTACAACTATGTAGATGATAAGTTTTTGAAAGATTTAAAAAATCACCTTGACCCTTTAAAATATAACTTAGTATTAAAGCCTAAATTCGGTGCGTCTGAAGACGTAAGCTATATGTTGAAACATGTAACGGACACCGGAGGCAAATCCCTCCACTTCATCATAGGGTCGGATTTAAATGCAAACCACCACACGAACTCCTTCGACTTTGACGAAAATTCTTTATTAATCGGGTTTCAAGTGTATAGAGATATAATCAATTATATAAATTCAAAATGACTAAATTTTTAAGCTTAATTTTAGCACTAAAAAAGGACCTTATTCAGGTCCTTTAATTATTTATTAATTACATCATTCCCATTCCGCCGCCGGGCATTGCAGGCATTGCCGGTTCTTCCTTGGGAAGATTTGCCACTGCAGCTTCTGTGGTTAATATCATTGCAGCTACTGATGATGCGTTTTGAAGTGCTGATCTCGTAACCTTTGTAGGATCTACGATACCTGCTCCTATCATATTTACATAATCACCCTTCATAGCGTTGAATCCGAAGCCTTTTTCAAGTCCTTTTACCTTTTCAGCTACTACTGAGCCGTCAACTCCTGCATTGATTGCTATTTGTCTTACAGGTTCTTCAAGAGCTCTCAAGATGATATTAATTCCTGTTTTTTCGTCTCCTTCGCTTTCTTCAGATAATTCTTTAACTGCATCTATACAATCTATAAGAACTGTTCCGCCGCCGGGTACTATACCTTCTTCCACTGCGGCTCTCGTTGCTGAAAGTGCATCTTCAATTCTCAATTTCTTTTCTTTAAGTTCAACTTCAGTAGCAGCACCAACTTGAATTACAGCTACTCCTCCCCCTAATTTTGCAAGTCTTTCTTGAAGTTTTTCCTTGTCAAATTCAGAGTCTGAATTTTCGTATTGGTTTCTAATTTGACCTACTCTGGCTTCAAGGTCAGCTTTTTCGCCTGCTCCATCAACTATCACAGTCAAGTCCTTTTCAACTTTGATTTTTACAGCTCTACCAAGTACTGAGATGTCGGCATCCTTTAATTCTTGACCTAAATCTGAAGATACTACTTTTCCTCCTGTTAAAACTGCGATGTCTTCAAGCATTTCCTTTCTTCTGTCGCCGTATCCCGGAGCTTTTACAGCTACTGCATTTATAGTTCCTCTTAATTTATTTAATACAAGAGTTGCAAGAGCCTCTCCTTCAATGTCTTCAGCTACGATCAAAAGAGGTCTTGATTCTTTTAACACTTGTTCAAGAAGTGGTAAAAGGTCTTGAATATTGGTTACTTTTTTATCTGTCAGAAGTATATAGGGATTTTCCAATTCTGCTACCATCTTTTCAGAATCTGTAACCATGTAGGGAGATAGGTATCCTCTGTCAAATTGCATTCCTTCCACTACATCCAGGCTTGTACCCATGGATTTTGATTCTTCAACTGTTATTACTCCGTCTTTTCCGACTTTTTCCATAGCTTCGGAAATAAGATGTCCTATATTTTCATCTCCTGCAGATATTGATGCGACTTGTGCGATAGATTCCTTAGTTTCAACGGGTTTTGAGAAGTTTTTAATTTCTTCGACAACTTTTTCTACAGCTTTTTTTACTCCCTTTTGTAAAACCATGGGATTTGCTCCTGCTGCAAGGTTTTTTATACCTTCAAGTACTATTGCTTGAGCCAGTAGAGTAGCTGTAGTCGTTCCATCTCCTGCCACATCATTTGTCTTTGTAGCCACTTCTTTAAGAAGTTGAGCACCCATGTTTTCAAATTTATCTTCGCATTCAATTTCCCTTGCAATTGTAACTCCGTCATTTGTGATCAGAGGTGCACCGAATTCCTTGTCAAGAACTACGTTTCTGCCCTTAGGTCCAAGGGTTACTTTAACCGTATTTGCAAGAGTATTAATACCGTCTATTAAGCCTTTTCTGGCTTCTTCTGAAAATTTAATTTCCTTTGCCATTTTATCACTCCTTATTTTTCAACAACTGCAAGTATGTCTTCAAATTTTATAATTGTATATTTTTCTTTATCTAATTCAATTTCTGTGCCGGCGTATTTAGAAAATACCACTTTGTCACCGATCTTCAATTCGTCTTTTTTGTCTTCGTCCTTTAATATTCCTTTGCCGATGGCTACGACTTCGGCAATATTTGATTCTTCCTTAGCGGAACTGGGAAGTACTATTCCGGATTTTGTAGTCTCTTCCACTTCAACTTTTTTAATGACAAGTTTATCTTCCAATGGTTTTAAATTCATTTATATGCCTCCTAATTATAATTTTTCTTCTGTTAGCACTCAGCCATATCAAGTGCTAATATTAATATAATACATATTTTGATATTATTCAAGCTTTATTTTACCATTTTTTACCTTTAATTTTTCTTATATTCAATTTTTATTGAGACCTGATTCAATATGATTGAGTAGGAGACGATGCCCGCATTGTACCAAATTATTGTCCCCATGAATACAACGTACGAACATAGAAGACCACCACTACAAAAATAGGCGGATATTTGCAGTTGTATTTTGTATGTAATAATCTAAAGCTATGATTTTACGATTCCTCCTCAATTTTTTGCAGTTGGCAGACACTTATCATATTAACCGAGTATTTTTATTGAATTTTCACCACTAAAACTATTACAAAGCCCGGTCTAATTTGGGTAATTCTTCATATAAAAAAGGAACGTTTTTTTATTTCATTCCTTTCATTTCTCACTCATCTTCTTCGGTTTTTTTGTGATGGATTATACTGATGAATTTTTCGCCTTCCTTTATTTTTCTAACTCTTTTCTCAAATTCCATTCTGCTCATCCATATCTGTCTTTCACACCCCATGCACTTCAATTTTATATCGGCACCCTTTCGTACTATCTGCCATTTGTTTTCACCACAGGGATGTCCTTTTTTTAAAGTCACTATATCATTTAATTCATATACTAACAATTTTTCACCTCTGTTCTGAATTTAGGCGGTTTTATCCCCTCTTCTATAAATAGCTCCACTACCTTTTGCCTTATTTCGTATTCTATGTCGAATTGATCGGGAGGATTCGCATAGGCTACGACGGTGATATCGTATCCTCCTTCGCTGTTTTTTGTAACTCCCCAAACGGACGGTTCTTTTACCGACCTCTTGTCATCGTATAGATAAGCTATCTTCTCCTTGAGCAGGTTCATTATTCTCTTGGGATCTTCTGAAATATCCACGGAAAAATCCACCTTCGCCCTCATTTGACCTCTTTGTCTATTTGTGACGATTTTTATTTCTCCGTTGGGAATTATGTGTAAATCTCCGGAAAAATCTCTGATGGTCGTGGTCCTTATGCCAAGTTCTTCAACTACTCCGCTTTTGCCTTCAATGATCACTGAATCCCCAACACTGTACTGGTCTTCAAGCATTAAAAAAAATCCGTTTATTATATCCTTTACAAGACTTTGTGCTCCGAAAGACAACGCCAATGATCCTATGCCCACAGTAGCTATAATTGACGAGGTATTTATACCCATAATATCCAGGGAAATGGTGACAGCCAAGAAATATATTAGAATGTGAGTGGCCTTGTCAATAAGTTTTACTACAGTTACAACTCTCATAAAATTTCTGCTGCCTTTGTTTTCTCTGTTGTAGATGTTTTTCCTGATTAAAGAGGAAATTACCTTGGAAATTATGTAAGCGGCAAGCATTATCCCTGCAATTGAAATAATTTTGCCCCACAGGTTCAACTCTCCATTTTCCATTTTAAAATATTCATTTATAAATTCTCTGATGGTTTTTTCATTCATTTTCATCACCAATAAAGTTTCTGCCGTTTATTATTTTGTATAAGTTGATTTTTCCCTCTTTTAATGCTCCTATAGTGACACCTGAGATCTCTATTTTCTCCACTGTCGTGCCCAACCTTGTGTAAAACTGCGATTTAGTGCCCAGTTCTCCACCGATATTACTTTCACCATATGCATATAGGGAGTTTGAAACCATGGTCAGATTGCTCACATTTGCCGATAGGATCAGTTTATCCACTTGCTCCAGTTTCGTGTTGTATTTTGAGATTATATTTGAATGGAGCAGATAAATATTTCTATCCGCCACAAGTATGTCGCTGATATTTGGAATTTCCGTTCTGAATTCATTTTCTCCTTCATATAGATACAGATGTTTGTCCGTAGCCATGATGGTTGTGCCCTTTTTTCTACTGACAAAAAGGCATACTTCGGCTGAAATTTCCCTGTTCTTTATATTTTGACCGTCTACCGTCACCAGTATGCTTTTGTAGCCCGTAGCATCATTTAAAATCTCTCCCACGGAAAACTTGTCCGCCTTATAGAGATCATAGGTCAATATGGTATTGGCCGTTTCGTACATATCGCTTAACTTACCGTCTTGCTTGAGAATTTTAAGCATTTCCTTGTCTTCGGACTTCAGGTGCAGAACTATTTCTTTGTTGAGGTACTTTATATTGTATAGTTCTTCCTGTATCTTTATGTTGTGAATCAATTCTCCGGTATCTCTGTACTGATATATTTTGTCCAGATCCTCATCATACAAAAACACATAGTTATTTGCATAATAAGCCTTTAAATTCTCTGCAGCAAATTTTATGTTCTTTGCCACATTTCCGTTCTTATCGCAAAAATACAGAGTTTCACCGTCAAATATGATTATTGCATTGGTGCTTATGTAGAAGTTTTCAGCAAATTCTATATCGGCAATGGTCTTGTCGAAAACTATATCTCTTCTACCCCAAATCTTAGATCTTTTTATAAAAATTACAGCGAGAATTATCAACGCTATCGTTATAATTATATACTTTATATTCTTTTTCAAAGTCTACCTCCAAGGAAATTATATCATAGGGACAATTCAATATGAATAAATTTGCACAATAAAAAGAGTCGGCTTTTTTAGCCAACTCTTTTTTAATCATAGAGATTTCTATCTCCAAATTTAATTTTACTGTCAACTACAACTCTCTCTCCGGGAAGTCCATATTCATCCATCAACAAAAATAGTATTTTACAAATTTCAGCTCTTGAAATTCCTTCGTCAGGTCTTAAAAGAAAATCATTTCCTCCGCTTACCACTCCTAAATTGATCAAGGCTCCTGCGTAACCTCTGTTTTCCGGAGTAAAGGAATTTCCATCCTTGAATTTGTCCAATAAAGCAGGATTTTGTTTTAACTTGTACATATAGCCCACTATCCCCATGACATCTTGTCGTGAAATGGGATTGTTGGGATTCAATCTACCTGTAGTCGGAACTAAGTACCCCGCCTTTATTGCCTTTGCCACATCTTCATAAAACCAATCGGAAGTCTTTACATCTGAAAATGTAACTGTGTATGTTTTTTTTAAATTTGCCATAGAATTAATTATTGAGAAAAATTCCACTCTTGAAATATTGTCGTCCGGTCTGAATTTATTGGCATCATATCCTGTTACAAATCCTGCATCGCTCATTTGATCTATATATTGATCCGCCCAGTGATGTCTTGTGTCGGAAAATTGCACCGCATATACAATTCCGGAACTGAATACAAGCAGAAGAGTGAGTAGAATTAACAGCAATCTTCTACCCAATTTCATTTACCCTTCACCTTTTTCTTGTTAATCCTTATTTTGCTAACTACATTGTACCATGTTAGCTACAAATGAAATTTTAAGTTTATATTACATAAATTTCTTTTTCTGTAATACAAATGAAACAATATAATTCTAATGTTGTTTTTTACTTTTTAAAGTAATTTACAGCTCCTTTAAAGAGGTTTTGAAGTTCGACGTCGTAGATATTTTTGTACAGATCTCCGGCTACACGTTCAGAGTGTCCCATCTTACCCAGTATTTTTCCGTCCTGTGACATAATGGATTCAATATTGTAATCGGAACCGTTGGGAGATTCCACATATGTCGCTACCACTTGTCCATTGTCCAGAAGTTTTTGAAGTCCCTTTTCATCTGTTACGAACCTTCCTTCACCATGGGATATGGGCAGTTTATAGATTTTATTTTCTTCAAGTTCGCTTAGCCATGGAGAATTTGTTGTTAATACTCTTGTTTCGACAAATCTCGCAATATGTCTTTTTGCGGAATTCAGTATCAATGTTGGAGAGTCTTCGTCCAAATCTCTCACTTCTCCGTAGGGAAGAAGACCGCTCTTGACTAAAGCTTGGAATCCGTTGCAAATTCCTATGAGCAACCCGTCATTTTCCTTTAACAGATATTGTATAGCACTTGATACTTCCTTGGAACTAAGCACCGCAGCAATGAATTTACCCGAACCGTCAGGCTCATCTCCTAAAGAAAATCCTCCAGGTATTGCAAGTATTTGAGATTTTTTAATCATACCTGCCAATTCCTTCAATGAACTTTTAATTTCTTCACTGTTTCCATTTTTAAATACGTATATTTCAGCTTCAGCACCTTGTTCCTTAAACGCTCTTGCTGTATCCCATTCACAGTTTGTGCCCGGGAATACAGGTATTACAACTTTTGGAACATCCACAGGTTTATCAGATTTCAATCTTCTGGGTTTAACTGTTTTATTTTTTAATCCAAATTCCTTAACAGCTTTGTGAGGACTGAATACTTCGTCCAAGGTATTCAGATAATTTTTCTTAAGCTTTTCAGCATCCAGCTTCACGCCGTTCACTATATAGTCGTCTGCACATCCTCCAATGTGTTCTATATAATCTCTGCCTTCAATATACTCTACTATGAAGCTTCCATAAAGAGGAGAGTATAGGTCTTCAAGCTCAACATCAAAGCCCGTGTTGCCCACCGATTGTTCGTAAAGTTGAACCAATGTGGATTTAGTTATGGCAGTTGCGGAAATTATATTTTTAGACAAAATATCTTCATGGAGTTTTTGCATATTTAATTTCAATTCTTCCAAATTCAACATTCCGCATTTGTCCACGGTAGTTTTAATAAGACCCAGTTTCCCCTTGCCTTTTAAATCGCTGGAAATTATATCTTCAATATCAGCTGTTGTAACTGCAAAGGAAATCAATGTAGGCGGCACGCTTATATCTTCAAAAGTTCCACTCATGGAATCCTTACCGCCTATCGGAGGTGCATCAAAAAACAGCGATGCTTCCAATGCTCCCAACAGCGACTTCAGAGGTTTGGACCAAGTCTTTGCAGTGGTGAGTTTTTCATAGTATTCTTGGAAGGAAAGTCTGATATCTTCAAGAGATGCCCCATGTGCAACAAGTTTTGCAATGGATTCGATAACGGCATAGTATCCACCCAAGTATTGAGATTCTTCACTCAAATAGGGATTAAATCCGTAGCTCATCAACGAAACAGTCTTTGAATCTCCCTTTAAACTGGGAACTTTTGCAACCATTGCTCCGGAAGGATTGTACTGTGCATGTCCCCCCATTGGATTTAATACTGTAGATCTTCCAACCGTGGTATCAAACATTTCATATAGGTTTTTCTTGGAAGTGTTGTTTAAATCCTTCAAATAATCATAAATTTTTTCCGGATCTTTATCCTTGTTGAATAGAACCGCCGATACATCTTCCGATTCAACTTCAACTTCTTCTTTTCTATCAGCTCCGTTGGTATTTATAAATTCATAGGATAATTCACAGATGATCTCATCTTCATAATACATTACCATCTTATTTGAATCGGTTATCTTGGCTATGACTGTCAGTTCAAGATTTTCCTTGTGTGTTTCAGATACAAATTTTTCAAGATCAGATGCCGCTATAACTACAGCCATTCTCTCTTGAGATTCCGAGATGGCGATTTCCTTGGGTTTTAGTCCCTTGTATTTAAGGGGCACTCTGTCGAGATAAACTTCCACGCCGTCGTGGAGTTCCCCTACAGCTACAGATACACCGCCGGCTCCGAAGTCATTGCACTTCTTAATCATCTTTGCAACTTCGGGATTTCTGAAAAGTCTTTGGATCTTTCTTTCTTCAGGTGCATTTCCCTTTTGAACTTGTGCAGACTCAGTAACTATGGAACTTATAGTGTGAGTCTTTGATGAACCTGTTGCTCCGCCTATTCCGTCACGTCCTGTTCTACCGCCTATTAAAAGGACCAAATCTCCCTTTTCAGGTGTCAGTCTTCTTACATTTTCTTGAGGAGCTGCAGCGATTACCGCTCCCGCTTCCATTCTCTTGGCAACATATCCCGGATGGTAAATTTCATCCACATATCCAGTGGTCAATCCGATTTGATTTCCATATGAAGAATATCCCTTTGCCGCTTCCTTGGTTATTTTTCTTTGGGGAAGTTTGCCCTTTAACGTGTCTTCAATGGGTGTGAAAGGATCTGCCGCTCCTGTTATTCTCATGGCTTGATATACATAGGATCTGCCGCTGAGCGGATCTCTTATGGCTCCTCCCAAACATGTGCTCGCCCCTCCGAAGGGTTCAATCTCTGTAGGATGATTATGAGTTTCATTTTTAAACATCAATAGATAGTCTTCAAGTTCTTCCTTATCTCCCTTTTGTACTCTTACTTTGATCTTAACCGAGCAAGCATTTATTTCGTCGCTTATTTCCAAATCTTCCAATTTACCTGTACTTCTCAAGTGTTTTGCCAAGATGGTTCCGAAACTCATCAGAGAAATCGGCTTGGTTATTTTAAGTTCTTCTCTAAGTTTTAAATACTTATCAAAGGTATTCTTTATTATCCTGTCTAAATCAGTTTGAGGATTAAATTCTATATTAAGTTCCGTGTTGAAAGTTGTATGTCTACAGTGATCGGACCAATAGGTATCCAAAATGGCGATTTCAGTTTCGTTGGGATCTCTACCTTCGGATTTGAAGTAGTCCCTCACCATTTTTATATCTTCGTAACTCATTGCAAGAGAATATTCGTCCAAGAAGTTCTTGAGTTCCGCTTCTGTGAAATCCTTAAATCCTTCGTAAACTTCATTTTCTCTATTGTGTTCATTGGTCGATGTAAGTGTCGTGGGAACATTTAACAGAGATACTCTGTGTGAATCTACGGGATTTACCAAGTATTTTTCAATTTTGTCCAAATCTTTTGCATCAAGACCTTCAAATTCATAAACAGTGCTGTTTGATGCCTTGATATCTTCATCACTTACAAGAGAAATTGTATCTATCAAGCCCTGTTCCCTTTGGTCAAATTGACCGGGCAAGTAAGAAACCACTATTGTGTCCTTAAAATTAGCTTGAAGTTTTAAAGCATCTTCTTCCAAGTAGACATCATCGACAGGCCTTTCGGACAAAATGGTGTATTTAACCCTTTCCAATGTGTCCTTTCTCGCCTCAATATCATATCTCTTGTATACCTTAACCTTGTCAAAATCTATGTTCAATGAAGACTTGATCTCTTTTTCCAAGTCCATTGATTCGTAATCATATTGATCTTTTTTAGTTACGTAGACCCTTTTTACTCTAGGTCCTATATCTTTTCTGTAGTACATTCCGTCAAAATGAACTTTTTTCACATCTTCATAAACCTGCTCTATGGCATCGTCAAAGTTATCTGCTGTCGCAATTAAATTCAATACACGTCCGCCAGATGTTACAAGCTTTTCTCCGAATTTTTCAGTGCCGGCATGATAAACCTTGGATTTAATTTCCTCATCAAAGCTTATCTCAATGCCCTTTTCATAACTTCCGGGATATCCCTTTGAAGAAACTACCAGGCACACCGATTTTTTGTCATTGACTTTCAGTTGGATCTCATCTAACTTTCTTTCACTTGTAGCCATAAGCAACTCAAGCAGGTCATTATCTATTCTCTCAAGAATAACTTGGGTTTCGGGGTCACCGAATCTCACGTTAAATTCCAGTACATCTATGTCCTTATCTCCGATCATCAGTCCTATGAAAAGAGCACCCTTGAAGTCGATTTTTTCTTCTTGTAATCCCCTTAGAATGGGTTGTAAAATTTCTTCATCTATTCTGTCCATAAAGGGCTCCGCTTCCACATTGGGACTGAATGTTCCCATCCCTCCGGTGTTAAGTCCCTTTTCGCCCGTGAATATCTTTTTGTGGTCCTTTGAAGTGGGCAGTCTAAGTATTGTATTTGAGTCTGTAAGAGTAATCATGCTCATTTCAAAACCCTTTAAAAATTCCTCCACAACCACCTTTTTACAGTTGAACTTATTTTTTTTGAAGACTTCATCTAAAAATTCCGCAACACCGTCTTCATCTTCCGCTATGAAAACTCCCTTGCCTGCAGCAAGCCCATCTGCCTTTATCACCACTCTTCCTGTTTCATTTAGAAGATTTTGTGCAAATGTAAGAGCTTCCTCACTGTTTTCCGTTTCAATGTACTTGGCTGTGGGGATATTGTATTTTTGCAGAAAGGCTTTTGTAAATGCCTTGCTGTTTTCAAACATAGAGGCATTCTTATTAGGTCCGAATATCTTCAATCCCAAGGCTTCGAATTCATCCACCACACCTTCACAAAGAGGTACTTCAGGACCTACAACAGTATAGTCGATTTTAGTTTCTGCTGCGTATTTTGCCAACGATTTTACATCTTCTGCTGAAATATCTACATTTTTTCCAAGTTTTTCAGTTCCGCCGTTACCCGGAGCAAAGTAAAGTTCTCTGGATGAATCCGCTTCAAGCAATTTACTTGCAATGGCGAATTCTCTCGCTCCGGAACCGATTATCAATATTTTCATACTACCTCCTAGTGTTTAAAATGCCTATTTTTACTGAATACCATTGCAATTGAAAGTTCATTGCACTTTTTAATTGAGTCTTCGTCTCTCAGAGATCCTCCCGGTTGAATTATGGCGCTTATGTTCATCTCTCCTGCCAAGGTAACACAATCGTCAAAGGGAAAGAAAGCATCTGATGCCAACACCGCTCCTGTAAAATCTCTATTGTAATGTTCTCTTATATTTTGAAGTGCCCAAACTCTTGATGTTTCTCCTCCACCTATCCCAATTGTGGTCATATCTTTAACAGCTACAACGGCATTGGATTTTACGTGTTTTACAACTTTCATAGCAAAGAGCAGATCCTCTTTTTCTGAATATGTCGGAGTTTTTTCCGTGACTACATTGTATTCATCTTCCCCATTATCTCTCTCTTGAGTCAGCACTATTCCGTTGATTTGCTTTATGTCCGAATCGCTTTTTTCCAAATTGAAGTCCATCTTTATGAGTCTTATATTTTTCTTCTTTTCCAGAATTGCCAAAGCTTCTGCAGTGAAATCCGTCGCAGCTATTATCTCAAGAAATATCTTTGACAATTCCTCTGCAAGGTCTGCTTCCACCACTCCGTTCAATGCCACTATTCCCCCGAAGATTGACGTGCTGTCGGCATTGTATGCGGATATATAGGATTCTTTTAAATTATTCTTATGTGAAACGGCACAGGGTGTTGCGTGTTTTATGGCAGCAACCGAATTTTCACCCAGTTCCGAAACTATTTCCACAGCTACATTTAAATCGTTGTAGTTGTTGAAAGACATCTTCTTGCCATGTATTATTTCAAAGTTCGAAAAATAGGAATTGACCATGTTGTCCTTGTACAAGGTCGCACTTTGCTGCGGATTTTCTCCATATCTCAAGTCTTCTACCTTTTCAAATCCGAAATTTAAGTACTTAGCTTGCGGTTTTGTCCTGTTTATAAAATATCTGGAAATATTTGCGTCATAGTATGCTGTGAGGTTAAAAGCCTTGGTGGCAAGTTTTTCCCTGAATTCAATATCGACCTTTCCCTCTCTGATTTTGTTGATGACTTCTTCGTAATCATCAACATCGGTTACTACTAAGACATCTTTGTAATTTTTTGCGGCAGCTCTTATTAGAGTAGGTCCTCCTATGTCTATATTTTCGACGATATTTTCATGATTTCCGCTCTTTAGAGCTCCTGTAAAATCGTATAGGTTTACAACTACCATGTCTATGGATTGAATGTTTTCTTCTTCTACGGTTTTTAAGTCCTCTTCATTGTCCCTTCTGTAGAGTATTCCTCCGTGAATATATGGCGACAGAGTCTTAACTCTTCCGCCCAATATTTCCTTGAAATTGGTGACTGATTCCACAGATAGGGCCTCTACTCCCGATTCTCTTATTTTCTTCAGCGTTCCTCCTGTGGATATTATTTCATATCCCAATTCCTTTAAATTTGATACCAAGTATTCCAAA
The DNA here is from genome assembly GCA_964345555.1 of uncultured Peptoniphilus sp. Lineage (GTDB taxonomy): Bacteria > Bacillota > Clostridia > Tissierellales > Peptoniphilaceae > Peptoniphilus_E. Next base: position 41,091 of record CAYFRD010000002.1, read on the forward strand.
TTGGTTTTATCCGTTAAAGAAATCAGAGCTCTCATTTCATATTCACCTCTATTTTTTTTATGGCATCTTTCAATATTTTGTGTTCTATCTCAAGCACCCTGTCTCTTATCTCACGGGCGCTTTTTACATCGGATATATCCACTTCCCTTTGCAATATAATATCACCTTTATCCAATTCTTCATTGACATAGTGCACCGTAGCTCCGGAAACTGTATCCTTGTTTTTAAATACTTCTTCGTGGACTCTCATACCGTAATAACCCTTTCCTCCGTATTTTGGGAGAAGTGCAGGGTGTATGTTTATAATCCTGTTTTCGTATTTTTTTATGATGAATTCGGGGATTTGCTTTAGGTATCCCGCCAAAACTATGAAATCGATGTTGTATTCTTCAAGTCTCTCAAACATTTCTTCGTCATCTTTTATCACGAAGGCGTCGATGTTGTTACTAACTCCGTACTTTAGTCCTTCAGCATTTCTGTTTGCTATGATTAGGGAAATGTCGGAGTCGAATTCTCCTTTCTTCTTTGCATCCAACAACGCCTTTAAATTAGTGCCGGTTCCCGAAATTAAAACCGCTATATTCATTTGATCTCAACGCCTTCGGAATTATCTTTTATAAATCCTATTTCATAGGCAACATCGTCGGTTTTTTGATTTATATAGTTCAGCACTTCTTCACTGATGCTCTTATCAACAATTACAACCATGCCTATACCCATGTTGAAGGCTCTGTAAAGTTCCGCTTCTTCGACTTTGCCGGATTTTTTGATCTCTTCAAAGATTAAAGGCAGTTTCCATGAGTCTTTGTTAATTTCCACTCCTAAACCTTCAGGTATTATTCTCGGAATATTTTCCACTATTCCGCCGCCTGTTATATTGGCAATTCCTTTGATTTCAAACTTTGACGTTATATCTAAAATAGTATTTACATATAATCTAGTGGGCGTTAATAAAATTTCGCCCAAGGTCTTATCTGAACCTTCAAATTTATCTTCCAATTTCATGTTCAATTCTTCAAAGAACAACTTTCTGACTAATGAATACCCGTTGGAATGTATTCCCGATGATGAAAGTCCTATGACCACATCAGTAGATTTTATTGTTGATCCGTCTATGATCTTTTCCTTATCCACTATGCCGACACTGAATCCTGCCAGATCGTACTCGTCCTTTGCATACATACCTGGCAATTCAGCCGTTTCTCCTCCGATTATAGCCGTTCCGGTTTCCTTGCATGCAACAGAAACTCCCTTTACTATTTCTGCAATTTTTTCGGGAACTATTCTGTCCGCTCCTATATAGTCAAGAAAAAACAAAGGCTTGGCCCCTTGGCAAATAAGATCGTTTACGCACATTGCAACGAGATCTATCCCCACAGTATCGTGCTTATCCATTTTTTGAGCGATTAAAAGTTTCGTTCCCACTCCATCGGTTGAAGCTAAAAGTACGGGATTTTTCATATCTTTAAATTCAGAAATATCAAAGCCTCCGCTGAAAAGTCCTATTCCTCCTAAAACTCCCTTTGTGGCAGTGTTCTTAACGTGTTCTTTTATAAGTTCTACAGCTTTGTTTCCGGAGTCTATGTCCACTCCGCTATCTTTGTAATTAATCATATCTACTCCTTAAATAATTATTGGATCTACGGGGTAATTTCCGTTAAAGCACGCCTTGCAATACCTATCCTCTCTTATGAGCGTAGCTCTTTGAAAAGCATCGGGAGATATAAAGGCAAGACTGTCGGCATCTATCTGTTCTCTTATTTCTTCAAGGGATAAATTTGCCGCAATTAGATTTTTTCTGCTGGGTGTGTCAATTCCGTAGTAGCAAGGATAACATACAGGCGGTGAAGTTATCCTCATATGCACTTCCTTGGCACCGGCTTCCCTGATTCTCTTGATCAGATTTGCAGAAGTGGTTCCCCTAACTATGGAATCATCCACCAAGGCGATTTTTTTGCCTTCCAACACACTTTTCAGAGGATTGAGTTTCAATTTTACCGCCAATTCTCTGAGTTCTTGGGTGGGTTTGATAAAAGTACGACCCATGTACCTGTTCTTTACAAGTCCCGTTGCAAAGGGGATTTTTCCCTCTTGTGAAAAACCTATGGCGGAAGGTATGCCGCTGTCGGGTACCGGAACTACCAGGTCGACATCGCAGGGTGCTTCTAAATATAGATACTCCCCGCATCTTCTCCTGAAATTATATGCGTTGACTTTGTCCAAAGTAGCATCTTCTCTTGCTATATACACATATTCAAAAATGCAGTGTCTGGGTTTCTTTGGTCCTTCCATGAAGAAACTTTTAATTCCATCCTTTGTAACTTCCACGATCTCACCCGGAAGTATATCTCTGGTGTTAGTCATTCCAAGTATTTCATTCGCTGCATTTTCCGAAGCGACTATTACATCATTGTCATTGTATCCTATGGTAAGAGGCCTTATGCCCATGGGATCTCTAAATGCCACCATCTTATTATTCATCAACAGTACTACGGAATAAGAGCCTTTTATCACGCTCATGGCCTTCTTTATGGCGTCGACTATATAGCCGTTGTAGTATCTGGCTATCAAAAAAAGTATTACTTCAGTGTCAATGGAGGTTTGAAACATGACTCCTTCTTCTTCAAGTCTGGTTCTTAATATTTGGTGGTTTACAATATTTCCGTCAAAGGCAATACTGAATTCATTTCTCTTTGCAAATCCCATAAGGGGTTCAGTATTGTAGTCTTGGCTTCCTTTGCTGCTTATATATCCCACATGACCTATTCCCAGGTCACCTTTGAGAGCATTTAAATTATCTTCTTTAAAAATATCGATTACCAACCCTTGACCCTTTTTACGAATTAATTTTTCTCCATCGGATACGGTCATCCCGCAGGACTCCTGTCCTCTGTGTTGAAGAGAGTTTAAAGCGAAAAACAATTTTGTGCTCACGGATGAATTAGAAAACATCCCAACTATTCCACTCATTAAAAACATCCCATCCTATAATAAATTTTCTATTTTCCGAAGAGATTCAATAAGAATCCCAGCCATCAAAAAGGCTACACATCAAGTGAGTTCAGGGGACCATTGCTTAACAATAAAAATAAGAGAACCTAATGGTTCTCTTGCTACTTAATTTTAGCTACAGTTTCCCCTTTACCTTCAGACAAACAGAATTCACCATCAAGCTTTAAGCACAACTTAAATTTTCTTAGAATTTCATTGAAATTGCCCTCATTTGCTTTCATGTTAAATTTTCCTGAACCAATATGAGATACGATCAATACAAAACCTCCAAAGAACTTGATTTCATCTATAATTATAGCATAGTCACTCCAATTTTAAAGATTTTTATTAAAAAACACACGTTAAAACAAAAAAACCTGAGAAATTTATCTTTCTCAGGTCATTCGCTTACAAAATATAAAAATCGTCAATACAATAAGCAAGTGTCTAAATATTTTTATTTCATCATTAAATCTATTTAAATACCTTGAGCATTATCTTCACCGCGATATAGAACAATATCAATACGGCAAAAACTCCTGCCAAGCCTAGAGCCGCAACCTCAAGCCCCGCCATCATAAGTCCGTTCATGACAAACCTCCTATACAAATAAAGGTACCAGTGCAAGTATCATCGAACCTGCAACTACCGAACCCAATTGTCCCGCCACATTTGCACTCATTGCTTGCATCAAAATAAAATTGGTGGGATCTTCTTCCGTAGCAAGCTTTTGCACAACTCTGCCTGACATGGGGAATGCCGAAATGCCTGCCGCTCCGATCATGGGATTTACCTTTTCTTTCAAAAATAAATTCAAAATTTTTGCGAATATAACTCCTCCGGCAGTATCAAATACGAAAGCCACAAGTCCCATTCCCATTATCATCAGAGTTTTCAAATCCAGAAACGCTTCTGCCGACATTGTAGATCCAATTGTAATTCCCAACAAAATCGTAACTAAATTCGCAAGTTCATTTTGTGCCGAAATCGAAAGTCTATCCAATACTCCGCAGACCCTAATTAAATTTCCAAACATCAAAGCACCGATAAGCGCTACAGACATAGGTGCTATAATTCCTGCAATAATAGTAATAATTATCGGGAAAAGAATTTCTACTATTTTAGGAACTTTAATTCCTGTATACTTCATTCTTATCTTTCTTTCTTCTTTTGTAGTTAAAATTTTTATTACGGGCGGTTGAATTATCGGTACAAGACTCATATATGAATAAGCTGCAACCGATATCGGTCCTAAGTAATTTTGCGCAAATTCTTTTGCAACATATATGGAGGTCGGCCCGTCCGCAGCTCCTATAATACCTATGGATGCAGCTTCAGGTAAAGTGAACTGTCCTGTTGAAAGAGCAAAAAGCATAGTGGCAAATATTCCGAATTGTGCCGCCGCTCCGAAAAACAACATAAAAGGACTTGATATAAGCGGTCTGAAATCAATCATAGCACCAACCGCTATAAATATAAGTACGGGAAATAATTCCGTGGCAATACCTATATTATAAAGTAGAGTTAAAAATCCTTCTTCTCCTACCGCTGACGAAAAAGGAATATTGCATAAAATTGCTCCAAAACCTATTGGCAATAAAAGAGTAGGTTCATATTCCTTGGCAATTGCAAGATATATTAAAAATCCTCCTATTGCAAACATTATAATGTGTCCCAGTTCTAAATTGAGTATCCCAAGTAATAATCCGTTTTTTAATCCTTCCAAAACTTTCCTCCATTTTAAAAAAATAAAGACCACTGTCCTAAACAGTGGTCTTGCTTCCATCAATTGGTCTTTAGCCGGGATAAATCCGTAATGACGGCTAAAAGTTTATAAGCTACTCCCCAATGTGAATATTAGTATACATTAATTAAACGGTTTTTTCAATAAAATTATCATAATTTATAAATATAAAAAAGCGATATAAGTTAAACTTATATCGCAAATTTTTAATATGATTAATACCATCCTCTAAGCTTCATTGCTTCTGCTATTGATTTTATAGCATACATGTAAACAGCTTCTCTTAATGATACTTCGTATTCTTCAGCTACTGCGAATACTCCTTCAATTGCTTTCATCATATCAGCTTCTTGTTTTTCTTCTACTTCTTTTTCTGTCCAATAATATCCGTATTGGTTTTGTACCCATTCGTAGTAAGAAACAAGTACTCCTCCTGAGTTGGTTAAAATGTCCGGAGTTAAAGCTATTCCTTTCTTAGCAAGTGCAGCATCTCCTTCAGGTGTTGTAGGACCGTTTGCTGCTTCACATACTAATTTTACATTTAGATTTTCTGCTATTTTGTCTGTAATTACATTTTCAAGTGCTGCGGGTACTAATATATCATATTCACCTTCCCAGAATTCTTTTTCTGAGATTTTCTTTGCATTCGGGAATCCTAACAATGTGTGATTTTCATTTTTATATGCAAGAAGTTCTTCGAATTTTATTCCTTCTTCATTGTATAAAGCGTAATTTCCTTCTTTTTTATCCCATTCTGCAAGTGCTACAATCTTTCCGCCTTGTCTTTGAAGGTTCTTAACTGTAAATGTACCTACATTACCGAATCCTTGAACTGCAAGTCTTGATTTTGTAATATCTATACCGTATTTCTTAGCTGCTTCTCTTACTACTATTGAAACTCCGAATCCTGTTGCTTCATTTCTTCCTTGTGATCCGCCAAAAGCTATCGGCTTTCCTGTGAATGTACCAAGATCCATTTTATCTCCGTTGAGCTTAATGTATTCATCAATAAACCATGCCATTATTTTTGGAGATGTTCCTGCATCCGGAGCAGGTATGTCAATTCTTTCACCTAAATATTTATAAAGTCCTCTTATATATCCTCTACAAAGTTGCTCTAATTCTCTGTCTGATAAATCGGTAGGATCAACAGAAACCCCGCCTTTTCCTCCACCATACGGAAGTCCTAAAGCTCCGCCTTTAAATGTCATCCAAAGTGAAAGTGCCTTTACTTCATCAAGATTTACAGCCGGATGAAAACGAACTCCACCCTTAGCAGGTCCTACTGCATCCGAGTGACAACTTCTGTATCCCTTGAAAGTTTTTACTGAACCGTCATCCATTTTCACAGGGATTGAAATTTCAATTACTCTCTTAGGTTCTTTAAGCAATTCATAAACAGCGGGATCAAGACCTAATTTGTCACATGCAGCTTTTACTTTTTCTTGTGCCGCTACTAGCGGGTTTAAAGTATCTGTCATTTTAATACACTCCTTTTTTTCAAAAAAATTATCTCTATCTATCTAAAATTGAAACAATTTTAACAAATTTATTATAACAAATAGTGTATACTAATTCAATCAAAAACCCAAATAATTCGCTATTTATCGGGCTTTTCAGTAAATTAATGTACATTAAAAAAACATTGATTGCGACATTTAACGTGCTATTCTTTCCCTAATGCATAAAAAGTTCCTGAGACCATCGTTCCGCCGACTATATTTCCAAGAGTTGCCGGTATTAAATTATGAAGAGCCAAAGATAAAGTCACATCCTTTGAAAGTATGGCTCCAAAAGAAAATACCGTCATATTTGCAATGCTATGTTCAAATCCCAGTGCCACAAAGGTTAGTATACACCATATTATCATGATCAACTTCGCAGCTTCGTTCTTCATCTTCATGCAACACAACACTGCAACACAGACCATTATATTGCACATTATCCCTTTGAAAAAAATAGTCACTACATCAGCACTGGTCTTGGAAAAGCAAAGTTCTATAACCGCCTCTGCAACAGCTGATCCCTTAGCTCCCGATCCTATATATAATACAGATAAAAGTAGAGCTCCAAAGAAATTTCCTATGTATGACAAGGCACAGACCTTTATGGCATCCAATCCTGAAATTTTCTTAGTAAAGGCTCCTGCCGACAAAGTCATAATATTACTTGTAAATAATTCACCTCCCGCCATTACCACAAAGGATAATGCCGCCGAAAAGATGATTCCATTTGATATTTTTACAAAATCAAAGTCCAAATGCCCAAAGATCGAGATACTAACTCCCATAAGAAGAACTCCCAGTCCTACAAAAAATCCTGCCATGATAGAGCCTAGTATGTATCTGTACTTTGATTTAATATAGAGGGAGTATTTTTTAATCGCTCCGCTATTTAGTGCTGATAAAGCTTCACTATACATATAATTAACCACCTGAATTTTTATATAGAGTATAAGACTTAAATGTCAAATTATTGTCAAAAAAATTAATTGGCGGATTTTTTACCGCCAATTAATAAAATTTTAAAGTACTGAGAAATCTTCATCTATTCCGTCGCAAATAAACATGTATCCGGGTGAATGAGTTATCATTATTTCCGGTTTAGATGTCATTGCTATGGATTGCGGAGTTACACCACAAGCCCAAAATACCGGTATTTCTCCTTCTTTGATTTCTGATCTTTCTCCAAAATCAGGTTTATCAATATCTTTTATTCCAATGAGTTCAGGATTTCCTACATGTACAGGCGCTCCATGAACCGAAGGGAATCTTGAGGTTACAGTAACCGCTCTTACAACTTGATGGTAAGGTATCGGTCTCATTGAAACTACCATCTTTCCATGAAAAGCTCCGGCAGGTTTTGTTTCTATGTTTGTAAGATACATCGGTACATTATGATTGTCCTCAATATGTCTTACTGGAATTCCTGCATTCAACATAGCAGATTCAAAAGAAAATGAACATCCGATTAAAAATCCTACCATCTCATCAGTCCAATATTTTTCTATATCAGTAACTTCATCTACCAATTCGCCCTTTTTATATATTCTGTACTTCGGGATATCAAATCTCAAATCTGCTCCCGGAGCCATTAATTTCGGTTCAGGGTTTCCGATTTCAGTTACATCTAAAATTGGACAAGGTTTCGGGTTTCTTTGAGCAAATATTAAAAAGTCAAATGCTACATCCTTGGGCAGTATTGCAAGGTTTGCTTGAACATGTCCCTTACTTATTCCTGATGTCGGTCTTAATAATTCATTCTTTCTGATTAACGCTCTTGCTTCTTTCGGAGTTAAACTTGCTACATCTTTCAAATTATCACCTACTTTAATAATTCTCTAACAACAATAATTTTATCTTCAAATTTTTTGTATAGATCTTGAGCTTCTTCTATTGAAACTTTTTGAAAACAAAGTTTTGTGCCTGCTCCCATTTGAGCCATTTTACAAACATCTTCTTTGATTACAGCACCAATTTTTGTATATCCGCCTGTAGTTTGCCTATCTGCAAGAAGCACTATGGGAAGACCGTTTGCCGGTACTTGTATTGAACCCATAACAGTTCCGTCAGATATGATGTCTGCTCCCTTGATGTGTTTTATTGATGTTCCTTCCAATCTCATTCCCATTCTGTCAATACTTTTTGAAACCGTATATCCTCCCGATTCAAAAAATTTGTGAACTTCTTCTTCGGAGAAATAATCGTCCTGTGGTCCTAAAGTGGCTCTTATTACGTTGAATTTCGCTATTTCGGGATAATATTTAGGATCGAGAACTTTGCCTTCCTTTGCTTCGGGATTTACTTTTATTTCGAATTCATCCTTCGCTTTTAAAGCTCTTCCTTGGTATCCGCCAACTTTACCCTTCATAAAGGTGGATTTACTTCCATTTAATTCCGGAACTTCTATCGATCCTCCAAAGGCTAGATAAGCACGAAGACCATTTTTTAATTTTCCAAAGCTGAGAGTGCTGCCGGCTTTGACTATATGAGATGCATGCATAGCAACTTCCTTGCCGTCTATCTTAGGACTTACATCTGCCCCTGCCACAGCTATTACCACATCTTCATCAAATTTGAGCATGGGTCCGAAATATGTTATTTCAAGAACTGCTTCTCCTCTTTTGTTTCCCACAAGAGCATTTGCAAGTTCATAGGAATACACGTCCAACACTCCTGCCGCTACCATTCCGAATTTTTGGTAACCTGTTCTTCCATAGTCTTGAACCGTAGTGGATATTCCGCCGTTTATTACACTTATTTTAGCCATTCAAATCACCTACAGACACCTTTGTAATCTTGACTTTATATTCTCCCCTTTCAACTTCTTGAGCTATTTTGTCATATTCATCTTTTGTAATACTTACATATCTGATATAGTCACCTGAATTTATAAATACAGGCGGATCGTTTTCGGGGTCATAAAGTCTTACAGGAGTTCTTCCTATCAATTGCCATCCTCCTGGGGATTCTGAAGGGTACATACCGGTTTGAGTTCCTGCGATTCCCACAGAACCCGGGGCAATTTTCAGACGTGGAGATTTAAGTCTTGGAGTAGCTATTCTTTCATCAAGCCCTCCCAAGTAAGTGAATCCCGGCAAAAATCCCAGCATATAGACTAAGTAGTCCGTTCCCGCATGAATTTTAATTACTTCTTCTTCTGATAAGTTTGCATTTGAAGCGACATTTGCAATGTCCGGTCCGTATTCTCCTGCATAAAGTGTCGGGATTTCTATTAAATTCACTTCTCCGCCAGTCGTATCTGATTGAGCTTGTTCATAGCCCTTCAGTTTTTCCACTAATTGACTGTAGCTTATCTTTAAAGGATCATAATTGATGGTGATGGATCTGTATGTGGGAACCATCTCAACTATTCCGTCAATGTTATCATCTTTTATTTTTGCAACTGTATCTCTGATCTTCGCATTTATTTCCTTTGAAATTTCATTTCCGAACTCCATCAAAATAGAACAATCAGAAGATACAAGATACCTAATGTCTCCCATTTAATCCTCCTATTTTTAAACTAACTTAGACAAACCTCCTACAAGAGTTTGAACACCTACATATGCTGCAATTGCACAAACTAGCCAGCCCAAAACTCTAAGGTACATAGGATGTACATAGTCTCCTACTATAGATTTCTTAGTACTTGCAACTAACATTACCGCTAAAGTTACAGGTAGAATCAATCCGTTCAGTGCTCCTACCAATACCAATAGAGTTTGAGGTTGACCTACTATTATGAATATAAGAGTGGAAACTACGATAAATCCTATAGTTACTTTATTTGCATTTTCATCTATAGGTTTAAACAGTGTTCTCAAGAATGAAACTGAGGTGAAAGCCGCTCCTACTACAGATGTTACAGCCGCTGCACAATATACAATTCCGAAAATCTTATATCCTACATTTCCTGCAGCTATTTGGAAAGCTGAAGCAGCAACATTTGATTCATCCAGTGCCGCACCTGTGGATACTACACCAAGTACAGCCAAGAACAAGAAAATTCTAACTATTAAAGCAACTGCTATCCCTAAGTTTGCGGATTTTGTAACTTGTGACAAGTTTTCCTTTCCTGTTATACCTGCATCAATAAGTCTGTGTCCACCCGAGAATACTATATATCCTCCTACAGTTCCTCCAAGAAGTGTAAGTATTGCCGGTACTGTAGCATTGAAATCAGATGGTGCTACCATGCTCTTTGCCGCTTCTCCTACAGGAGGAGCTGTTGTAACTGCAACATAACCTATTAATATGAGCATTACCGCTCCTAAAATTTGAGTTAATTTATCCATTGCATTTCCTGCGGATTTTGATGTAAATATGATTATGCCTATAATAGCTCCGATTACTGCTCCCAGTTTAGGATCCACTCCGAAAATAACTTGCATTCCAAGTCCTGCTCCACCGACATTACCTATGTTGAATGCCAGACCGCCTGCAGCTACTAAAAATGCTATGAAATATCCGAGACCAGGAAGTAATTTATTAGCTATATCTTGACCTCTAAGTTCTGATACAGCTATAACTCTCCATACGTTAACTTGTGTAATGTATGCCATTATTATCGATACAAAAATTACAAAGGCGAAGTCAGCTCTCAATGAATTTGTAAAAGTAGCTGTTTGCGTCATAAATCCAGGACCGATTGCCGATGTCGCCATAAGGAAGGCAGCACCTATTAATACTGATAAATTGCTTTTTTTATTTTCCATAGTTAATCTCCTTATAAAAATTTTATTTTATGAAATTTTCAACTGATTCAATCTTTATTCCCGCTTCTTCAAGACCAGCTCTTATTCCCTTTACAAATTCAATAGCCTTTGGATTATCTCCGTGAACACATATCGAATCCGCCTTAATATCTATATCCTTTCCATCTGCCGTAGTTACTTTTCCTTCCTTTATCATTCTGATAACTCTCGGAACGGCATCCTTCAAATCCTTTACAAATGCTCCTGGAAGAGCTCTGTTTACAAGAGATCCATCTTCGTTGTATCCTCTGTCTGCAAATACTTCTTCACTTACTCTAAGTCCCTTAGCCTTTGCAGCCTTTGCTATATAACTTCCGCTGAGCACCATCAATATAATATCCTTATCCAGTGCTTCCATACCTTCTATAATTGCATTCGCCATAGCTTCATCAGCACATGCCGTGTTATATAATGCTCCGTGCATTTTCATGTGTTGAAGTTTGATACCATTTGCCTTTGTAAAAGCCATCAATGCACCCGTTTGATACATAACATACGCCTTTGCATCTGCAGGTGATACCGCCATCTTTCTACGACCAAATCCTATTAAATCCGGGTATCCGGGGTGAGCTCCTACATTAACTCCATATTCCTTCGCCAATTTAACAGTTTTTTCCATTATTATCGGGTCGCCGGCATGCCATCCGCAAGCCAAGTTGATACTTGTAACATGTTTGATTATTTCTTCATCCATACCCATGGTATAAGCTCCAAAACCTTCTCCGATATCACTGTTCAAGTCTACATAATATTGCATAATAATTCCTCCTTTCAGATTTTGCTATAGCTTACCTTTATTTAAATAAATTAAATAAACAAATTAGCTTGAAAATGTTTTCACATATAGTTCACACCTTCATATAACTTCTGTCTTTTTATATATGAAACTTTTACTATTTGTTACATTATATCATTTCTATATTACTTTGTTAACAAGTATTTTTTTAAAATTAAATTTAAAATTATCTTTCTTTTTAAAAGATACCCATATAAATAAATTTTTATTACTTTCCATCGCAGCAAATTTTTAATCTGTATATGATTTGCAATATTGTGCTATAGTTATGATTACTTAGTCATTTAAAAATCCGGATACGCTCTTTATCCAAACCGCTTCCGGATCTTTTTAGTTTATATTATTTGATATCTGTTGTCTTTTATGGAATCTTGAAAAAATATTGCCAAAAATCCCGGTCCCGTATGAGCCCCCACCACTGTACCCAGTTGAGTTATCAGTATGTTTTTTTCATCAAAATCTGTTTTTTTGAGTATTTCATCTTTTATTTTTTGAGCGAGCTCAATATCATCTCCATAAGATATACATATGGTCTGGTCTTTTATCTCTTGGGAATATACATCTAAAAATCCGTCGGCAATCTTTTTATAAAGCATATTACCGCCTCTTACTACAGCTGTTTTTTTGAGTTTGCCATCAGTTCTTGCTACTTCCAAAACAGGTCTTACATTTAGCAGATTACCTAATGTGGCGGTGCTTTTTGAAACTCTGCCGCCCCTTACAAGGTATTCAAAAGTCGTAACGGAAAACATATGGATGTTGTGCTCTCTTATGAATTCCAGTTCATCCAAGATAAATTCCGCACTTTCTCCAGACTTAGCCATAAGAGCTGCTTTTGCAACTAAAAGTCCCAATCCGCATGTAGCACTTTTTGAATCGAATACATGTATCTTCGCATTGGGATATTCAACTAAAAGATTTTCCTGTGCCATCTTAGCTTGGTTGTATGTTCCCGATATTCCCGAACTTAAAGATATGTAGAGGATCTCCTCTCCCTTGTCAATATGCTCTTTAAAGCATCTTTTATACTCAAATTCGGAGATTTGACTGGTCCTGTAAATTTTTTTATCTTTCATTTTTTCAAAAAGTTCATCTACACTCATATTCTCCGACGGCATTTCATCTTCCGAATTGATAACGGGTATATTTAAAACTTCAATATCGTATTTTTCAATTATATTCTTATCCAAATCCATTCCGCTGTCTGCAATAATTTTTATGTTCATAAATACTCCTTAGTCTTTTTATTTATATTACATTTATAGTTAAGCCTATTAACATTATAATTTCATAACAAAAAGTTCGCACCGACATTTTAAAGTGTGCGAACAAGCGATAATCACATTAAAAGTATAACACGTCATGCTCTCGATTTGCAAGAAAACTGTTAGATTTTTAAAGATTTTAAGTTTTGTTATCAATATGTCATATCGAACAGTTATCCGAAAAGCATCGATGAAATAGGATTTTATAACACCTATGGAACCATTTAATTTGATAACGAAAAAAGATAATGATAGAATTAAATTGAAATTATTATAATAAGTGGAGAGATTTTTATGAATGCACTATCAAATTTGAAGATTTTAGATTTCACAACTCTTTTGCCGGGACCTTATGCAACTATGCAATTAGCCGATATGGGGGCAGATGTGATCAAGATTTCGTCGCCCTCAAAATACGATCTGGTATTGGAATCTGACCCCAAAATTAAAGGCAAATCTGCAAATCTTTTGTGGTTAAATAGAAATAAGAAAACTTTGGCACTTAATTTAAAGTCGGCAGAGGCAATTAAAATAGTAAAAGAACTTATAAAAGAGTATGACATCATAGTCGAACAATTTCGCCCCGGAGTAATGGAAAAGTTGGGCTTAGGTTATGATGAACTTAAAACCATAAACCCCAAATTAATATATTGTTCCATCACAGGATATGGTCAAAAAGGAACTTTAAGCATGAGAGCAGGTCATGATATCAATTACTTGTCAAGATCGGGAATCATGAGTTTCAGTGGAACAAAGGACAGCGGTCCGGTACTTTACGGAACTCAAATTGCCGACATAGCTGCCGGTTCAATGAACTCCGTCATCGGCATTTTGGCGGCGGTAAATTATAGAAACGAAACAGGTGAGGGACAGCATATAGATATTGCCATGATGGACGGACTTTTACCATTTAACTCCCTTAGCGGCTCACAGTATCTCGCGGGCGGTGATATGCCCACTATTGAAAGCGAAACCTTCAACGGAGGAAGCAATTACGATTTTTATAAAACAAAGGACGGAAGATATTTTTCAGTAGGTTCTCTTGAACCTAAGTTTTGGGCAGGTTTTTGCGAAACCCTGGGAATTGATGCGGCCAGTCCGACAGATATCAGTGCAAAGGAAGAAATACGTCAAATCTTTATGTCCAAAGATTTTAATCAGTGGAAAGAAATATTTGAAAATAAAGATATATGTGTCGAACCGGTGCTAAACTTAGAAGAAGTTGCAAAAGATGAAAATACAATGGATAGAGGTTTGATTGTGGAGCTTGATGTAGATGGAGAAAAAGTTAAGCAGTTCGCAAGTCCCATAGCCTTTTCCAAAACAAAACAGGAATACAAATTCGCCGGCAAAGTCATAGGAGAAGATACAAAGGATATAATGTTGAAATTAGGTTATAGTGAGGCTGAAATTGATGAGTTTAAAAATAAAGATGTATTCAAGTAAATTTTGCCTTTAATTCGCAAAATTACAAAAAATTATCTTCCGGTTGTGCCGGGGATTTTCATACCAAAGGGTATGTATTACAACTCATGTTTTAAAAAATAGGGAAAGCTGCCGCATAAACAAACCCGCTCCTACAAAAATGTATGTAAATATCAGAACAATGGATTTTTTATTTTTCACCAATAAAACTATTATGAACCCGGGTTTAACTGAGAATATTCTTAATAAAAAATAAGGATACTGCAATAAGCATCCTTATTTTTTATTGAAAAACTTAGCGTTGAAAATCCTTTGGGTTTTTATAAGTTGATCTGTGGCAAGCTTTTGAATTTGCATACAAAATTCTATCTGATTTTTTAAAAGTTCCAAGTAAGCCTCTTCCATCTCTTCCTTTTCATCTTCATAGATTATGGGGAGGTTCATAGATTTTTCATCCATCTTGGGAGGATTTAGCTCTATGACCAGCTCTCCTCTATTGCTTTGCAAATCCTTTAATGCTTTTTTATTTTTCCTGTCCGCCTTTTTCACTTCCACTAAAGCTCTGTTGTTCTTTATAAACTCCATTTGAAGGCTTTGATCCTCTGATGATGTAAACATTGAGAATATACGATCAATTTCGGTTTCCATGATTTCGTTATGAATTTTATCAAATAAGATATCTTCAAATATTCCCTTCAAGTCCTCGGGGCAATCTGCCAACTCATGGGATTCTACCGCTACAGTTGTAAGATTTTCATAGTCCTGTGCAGAACTTAAAACCTTGCATATAAAGTATCTGTCATCACACTTGACGGCTATTAAATCCTTCTCTTTCAAAGCTTTTGTGCAGTTTATCAGTGTTCCGATGTTTTTCCTGTCTTTGGCACTCAGTTCTGCGAGATCTCCTCTTTTAAATTCAAAGGATATTAAATCTTCTTTTAAATTTATGTTTAATAAATCGTCTTTTATGACATTTAGACCGTACAACATCATAGACCTCTTAAATAGTCAGGCCTGAAATTTCTGTTTTCAAGCGTTTCATCAATAAGTTCGATCAATCTTTTTCTATCTTCGTTTAAATTTCCCTTTAAAGACACATAATTGGATGCGTGGTTGGATCTGAATATCGTTCCTTGCGAATCCACATTTTCAAGGAACAGCTTCATTTCATAGAGTATTTCATCCGCCGAAGGCATCTTGAATTTTCCGCTGACATAATCCTTGTAAATAGGTGCATTGTTGTATATGCGCATGGTCAAGTAAGAAACATAGTCCGGCTTTGTCATGGTGATGAGTTTTGCGGTATTTACTGCGTTTTGCTCCATTTTGTCAACTCCGCCCAAACCTGCAATTATGGTTATGGAGCTTAAAAATCCAACTTCTTTGCATTTCTTCATAGCAGATACATAATCCTCTACCGTAAGACCTTTTTTTATATCCTTCAAGATCTCTTCATCGCCGCTTTCAAATCCTATATAGAGCATCTTCAGTCCTTTATCATACAAGGTTTTAAGTTCTTCAACGGATTTTCTGTTTATATCTCCTGCCGTCGCATAGCTTGATATTCTCTCCACATTTGGAAAATTATCGTTGATGTAGTCCAACAGCTGCACCAAATGATCCGTCTTTAAAACCAAGGCATCTCCATCTGCTATGAATATTCTTCTGAATCTGGGAAAATACTCCCTGATAGTCTCCAGGTCTTCAATTATATCTTCAATTTTTCGTACAATAAAAGGCTCATCTTTGTACATGTAGCAAAAGGTGCAATCATTATGTGCACAACCTATAGTTGCTTGAATTATCAGCGACGAAGCCTCACTCGGAGGTCTGTAAACATCTCCGTAATATCTCAAAGCGATTCTCCTCTCGAATTTTTACCGTGTTTTTTCAATAAATCTTCCTTTACCTTCCACAAATCGTAGGACAAGTCCACGATGTATTCCTGCGGATTGTCAAATCTTCTCGTTTCTTCCCAAAGAGTTTCAAGTTCAGATTGAACAAAATCTCTGATCTCTCCAATGGTGGGTAAATCGTAAATCAATTTGCCCTTTTCATATATTTGAACCAACATGGGCTTTGCTTCAAAATTCTTCAAAACCTTTCTCTTCCAAGTAAACACAGGATGGAATATTTCATAATTACCCGAATCATCCAGTTTTTCATCATGCAATGTAACCACATCGGCAATGGCCTTGCCCGTTTCTCTGTCGTAACATCTGTAAATTTGCTTAAATCCTGGTGTTGTTATCTTTGATACATTATCTGAAATCTTTATCTTGGGAATGATATTGCCATCTTTGTCTTCTGTGGCAGTCAGTTTGTAAACTCCTCCGAAAACCGGAGAACTCTTTGATGTGATAAGCCTTTCTCCTACTCCGAAGGCATCAATCTTAGCACCTTGCACCAACAAATTCTGTATTACAAATTCATCCAGTGAATTGGAACCCATGATTATTGCATCTTCATATCCCGCATCATCAAGCATCTTTCTGGCTTTTTTAGACAAATAAGCAATATCGCCCGAATCTATTCTTATTCCCTTAGGTCTATGTCCTCTGGGAACTACCACTTCGTCAAATACCTTTATGGCATTGGGCACGCCTTCCTTCAAAGTGTCGAAAGTATCAACCAACAACAGACAATTATCGGGATAACATTCAGCATAAACCTTAAAGGCCTCGTATTCACTGTCAAACAATTGAACCCATGAATGTGCCATAGTACCCAGTGCCGGCACACCGTATAACTTTTCTGCAAGAGTGTTCGCTGAACCGTTACATCCGCCTATGTAGGCAGCCCTTGCTCCTAAATTCGCTCCTGTGTATCCTTGGGCTCTTCTTGAACCGAACTCCGTAACCCCTCTGCCCTTAGCTGCATAGACTATTCTGTTCGCCTTAGTGGCTATCATAGATTGGTGATTTATAGTTAATAATACCATGGTTTCAACCATCTGCGCTTGAATGATCGGTCCCCTCACAGTTATTAGAGGTTCGCCCGGAAAAGCTACCGAACCCTCGGGAATCGCCCAAACATCACATTCAAATTTGAAATTCCTAAGATAATCCAAATACTCCTCGTCAAAAATTCCCTTAGTCCTTAAAAATTCTATGTCATCGTCGTCAAAATGCAAATTTTCGAAATAATCAACCAATTGCTCAAGACCCGCAATTATGGCATAGGAAGCATTATCGGGAACAGACCTGTAAAACATGTCGAAATATACTATCTTATCCTTGTAACCCGCTTTAAAAAACCCGTTGCTCATTGCAAGCTCATAAAAATCCGTAAGCAACGAAAGATTTACATCATTTATTTTCCCCAACTTAAAATCCTCCTTTACATTGCTATTATTATATAATTATTTGATAAAACTTGCAAAGAATATGTACTTTTACAAACATTTATTAATTAAATATTATGTTTTATATTAATATTTGATTGTTATCCTAAATTTTCGTTTCGGCAATCGTTTCTTTATAATATCATTCCAAATGATAGTATTTTATTAAAACATTGACACATCTTTGTATTAGTGCTAATTTTATAGATGTAAAATTGTATTCTATATTTAGGAAAACAGTTTTATTATAGCTACTTATATAGGAGGCAAATATGAAATTAAGTAAAAAAGTTTAGCTATTGCAGGACTCGTTTCTACAATGGTACTCGGCATGGTTCAACCTGCTTTTGCATGTACAGGAGTAATTGTAGGAAAAGATCTCACTACCGACGGATCTTTCATTTACGAAAGAACCGAGGATTACGAAAGAAATAGAACAATGAGGCTTGTCACTCACCCTCGTGGAGAAATAAAAAAGGGTGACAAATTAGTTGATGTAAACAACGGATTTGAATACATACATAAAGAAGATTCTTTAAAATTCTTCTCAACTCCCGACTCCACAAAAAAACCTCAAGACATGGAACAAGGTACTTATGATGCCGCAGGATTTAATGAAGCCGGTGTAGGTATTTTCTGCACAGTTTCGGCACATTACAACAAATCTATCGAAAAAGTTGATCCCTATATTCCAAACGGAGTCAATGAAGCAAGCATGACCACATTTTTATTGGCGCATGCTAAATCTGCAAAAGATGCCGTTATGCTTCTTGCCGATACGATTGATAAACAAGGTGCATCTATGGGAGATGTAGTCGTTTTCGGAGATCAAAATGAAGTTTGGTACATGGAAATATATTCCGGACACCAATACGTAGCTATCAAATATCCCAATGATAAATTCAGTGTATTTCCAAATGCTTTCTGGCTTGGAGGAGTGGATTTAAATGATAAAGAAAATGTAGTATCATCAAAAGATGTAGTTGAAGTTGCAAAAAAAGCAGGAACTTACATCGAAACAGCTGAAGGTCTTATGGATATGTCTGCTTCATATAATCCCACTGAACTGCGTGATACAAACCGTTCCAGAGTTTGGTCCGGTATTCACGATTTAGACCCCAACTCAACAATTGCCTATGATGCAGATAGATTTCCTCTATTAAATGATTTATCAGAAGAAAGCGAAAAAATAGACATCAAAGATACTTTAAATTTATTTAGAAACAGATTTGAAGGAACAGAATACGTTGCATCAGATAACAAAGTGGAAAGAAAGGCAGAACCCGAAAAATATAAAAGAGCAATCGGAAGTATAAACACAATGCAGGCTCACATTTTTCAAATCAAAGAAGGATATCCTAAGGAAGCACCCGGAATTATGTGGATGACACTGGGCAGTCCTTTAAATATACCTTGGATACCAATTTTTGCAGATATAAACGACAGCAGCTACGAATTTAAAAATGATGCTCCGATTTATGACGAAAATTCATATTATTGGGTCGCTTCTTCCGTAAATGATTTAGTATCCGGAAACAGAGAAGATCTCGGCGATTCTACTCGCAAAAAAATTACTGACTATGAAAATGCCTTAATGGATAAACTTCCTGAAATCGAAAAAGAATGGCTGGCGCTTTATGTAACAGATAAAGAAAAAGCTGCTGAATTTTCTACAAAGACAACCATGGAGTTTGAAAAAGATGCCTTTAATTTTGAAAAAGACCTTCAAAAAGAACTCTCCAAAGTTTCTAAAACAGATTTAATTCATCACTGGGCAAGAAAGCCGATTATAGATGCAATAAACAAAGAAATAATGGTAGGTACCAGCGATTTAAAATTCTCACCGGATCAAGAAATAACTCGAGGCGAATTCATAACAATTCTAGGACGTATAGCCAATATTGACAAAGAAAAATTCACTGAAATAAAAGATGAAAATATAGAACCCGATAAATATTATACAGAATATATGAATTGGGCAGTAGAAAATAAACTTTTCCCTGACAACGTCAAAAAAATCGCTTCTGAAAATATAACAAGAGAAGAAATGGCTTATACTTTAGCAGCATATTTAAATCTTTCAAAAGAAAATAAAATAGCTGATGGAAAATTAAATTTCTCCGATGCTGATCAGATATCAGACTGGGCAAAGAATTCAATCGCTTACTTGGCAGATAAAGAAATTCTTAAAGGAACCTCCGACAATAAATTTGCACCGAAGAACAATTTAACAAGAGCAGAAGTTGCACAAATTATTTACAATATTTCAAAATAAATATTTACATTAACACTTTATATTAATAATACAAAAATATCCATCGGAGATAACACTTTCCGATGGATATTTTTATAGCAATTCGTTACTTATAACACAACATACTGTTCTTTCTTGGATTGCGATTCAGAACATAATACATTGTGCTTCTACATTTTTATATTAACACCTTTTTAGGTAGAATGTCTTTATCCGTCCGATATAATTTCAAATTTGTATTCATTTACACTATTGTCAGCGCACTTATATATCCTGTGCAACTCTCATCTGTACCTAGGTTATTATTAAGATATAAACAGATTCATATTTGAGTTATCGCTGTCGTTTAACATTGATGCTACGCCACCGATTTGTACTCCATCTATCAGTTCTTCTTTAGTGAGTCCCATGATGTCCATGGTCATTTGGCATGCTGTCAGCTCAACTCCCATGTCTATGGCTTGATGTATGAGTTCTTCCAGGCTTGTTATGCCCTTATTCTTCATTACAGATCGAATCATTGATGATCCTGCTCCCATGAAATTCATTTTAGAGAGTCCGAGCTTTTTTGAACTCTTTGGCAGCATGGTGGAGAACATTCTGCTCATGAAGTCTTTTTTCACAGGGGCAGGATTTTCTTTTCTCAATATGCTCAATCCCCAAAAGGTAAAGAACATGTGAACTTTGTTGCCCATAGATGCTGCTCCTGTAGCTATGATAAAGGCTGCTATGGCTTTGTCCAGATCTCCGTCAAATACGATCATGGTTTTTTCCTTTACGGAAGAGGGTTCACAGCAGTTGATTTGTTCCTTCTCTACTAATGTGTCACATTTGCTTTGAGTTTTTTCATTGCCCTTTTTTATACGTGCAGTGAATTGTCCCTTGCTTTCTCCCTTTGAAATAAGTGTGTTTGATGTGTTTTGACACCAGCTTACAATATCTCTTGCAAACCCCGGATCTGTGGCGGTGACATCAAGGATATCTCCGTCATTTAATGCTTCAATTGCCTTTGATACTTGCACTATGGGTCCTGGACAGCTCATTCCGCAGACATTGAGCACCTCTATTTTATTTTCCACGACAGATTTTTGAGATTCGTTTCCTTGATTTAATATTCTGTCCTGTCCTGTGTTCATATCAGTTGCGACGGGCACATCTTCCTCCCAGTCCATGACGCTTCTGTAGCCTCCCACTAAGTTAGAGGTGCTGAATCCTCTTTGCTTGAGTATTCTCTCTGCTATATATCCACGAAGTCCTACAGAGCAATACAGAAGATATTTTTCGTCTTTGGAAAGTTCTCCCAATCGACTTCTAAGTTCAGTCAATGGAATGTGCATTGCTCCAGGTAGAAGTCCCGAGACTATTTCAGGATTTTCACGAATATCCAATAGTTTGTATTCACCGGGATTTTCTTTCCACTCACGATACAGAACAGGTTCGGTCATTCCGTCCAATATGTTGCAAGCTACATAACCGGCAAAGTTGACAGGATCTTTGGCACTGGAGTATGGCGGTGCATATGCCAGTTCCAGTTGAGATAAATCATCCACTGTTCCGTGAAAGTGAATTGCCGATGCTATGACATCTATTCTCTTGTCCACTCCGTCATATCCAACTATTTGTGCTCCAAGAACTTTTCTGTCAGCTCCAAAAATCAATTTGATTGTCATTGGAACTGCACCGGGATAATATCCTGCGTGGCTCATCGGGTGCACCATTGCCACATAGTAATCTTCTTTATATTTTTTGCCCTTTCTGTCTAAACTTTTTTCGTTGGCACCTACGGTTGCCACTGTCAGATCGAATATTTGTGCAACGCTTGTGCCCATAGTTCCATGATAAGCTTCTTCTCCCTTTTCCAGTATATTGGCAGCAACGGATCTGCCCTGCTTGTTCGCCGGTCCCGCAAGAGGAACCATTGTTTCTCCGCCCAGTACAAAATCCTGCACTCCTACAACATCGCCTACTGCATAAATTGACGGATCTGATGTCTGTTGAAATTCATCTACACGAATTCCGCGGCGTTCATTGATTTCAAGTCCAGCATCCACCGCCAATTCATTTTGAGGTCTTACTCCTATGGATAATAAAATCAAATCAGCTTCTATGGTTTCTCCGTTGTTTAGCAAAAGAGTCCTGCCATTGTCTTTTGTACCTTGGAACCCGACTTCAAGGCGCAAATCAACTCCCTTTGTCCTCATATGGTTTTCAACAAGTTTTGCCATATCCTTATCAAGAGGCGGCATTACCTGCGGCGCCATTTCCACAATAGTTACGTTCATTCCTCGTTCTACGAGATTTTCCGCCATTTCCAGTCCGATAAATCCCCCACCGACTACCACCGCTTTTTTAGGACGATTTTTTTCTATATAGGAATAAATTGCATCCACATCAGGAATTGTCCAAAGTGTGAACACATTAGGTGCATCCACGCCATCAATCTGAGGAACAAAGGGTCTTGACCCTGTGGAAAGTAAAAGTTTATCGTAGCTTTCTTCGTATTCTTCGCCTGTTTTCAGATTTTTAACAGTAACGGTTTTTTTATCTCTATTTATTTTTAATACTTGACTTTCGGTGCGGATATCTATACCGTACTTGGCTTCGATTTCTTCGGCGGTGGTTACGAACAAAGCCTCTCTTCTGCTTATGACTTCTCCGATATAGTATGGCAGTCCGCAATTTGCAAAGCTGACGTATTTTCCCTTTTCAAAAAGTATGATATCCGCATCTTCATCAAGACGGCGAAGTCTTGCAATTGCTGTAGCTCCTCCTGCAACTCCTCCAACAACTAAAACTTTCATTTTTTTAATTACCTCCAAACAAATACTCGATTAACCTGCGAACCTTTTCATTGTTGCAGGAATAATACACTTGATTCCCCTCTTTTTCGCTCATAACGATGCCTAAGTCACGAAGTTTGCTTAAATGCTGTGAAATATTAGATTGAGAAGCATCCATGCAAGATACTATCTCAGTAACGTTCTTCTCTCCATGCATCACCAAATTTTCTAAAATACACAACCTGATTGGATGTCCCAACGCCTTTAACAAATCGGCTTTCTCCATCATCTCTTCTTTGTGTTCAGATGAAATGAGTTGTAATTCCATATTAACCACCTCATTAAAGGATTTTATTTTATATTAGCATATTATAATATTCTAATATTCTTTACAATACTTTTCGTTAAATTTTTTTCGAAAATAGATAAAAAATGAACGATTATTCAGCATTGCGCTTTCAAATCGTTCATTTAATCAATTTTCTTTGTTTAAACCATGTTTATTTATGAATTCCGTTACTTCAGGCATCAATTCATCGCTTGTAATTCGAAAGGCTTTCTCCAATACCTTCAGCTCTTCCTCGGTAAATCGCTCCTCCATACGTTTGACAACTCTATCTATATATTCTTCCTTCATGTCGTTGTATCTGTAGTATTTCTCAGTAGGCACCAGATAGTATTCTCTCTTGTCTTCTTCCGATTGATGTTTCTCTATATATCCCTTATTTACCAGGGAGGATATTTTGTATGCCATATTAGGATGAGAAAGTTCCAAAAATTCGGTCACGTCGCTGACACGTGGTCTGTTGAGCAGATTTATGACTTCCACGGTAAATGTTTCCACAGCTGTGAGTGATGCTTCGCGGTCATTGATTTTTTTAAACATGCTCTTGTAGAAATTCAATTTAAATTTATCGTACACCTCGTTAAATTTGTCCTTTAACATAAAACCCCTCTTTAAATAATTGCAAAGGAAATAACACATTCCATAATTTTTTCTCCTTCGACGAAAATTTTACCTTCGCCAAATCCTATGTTACCTCTTTTTGATATGATTTTGCAATGTATTTCAAGAAAATCTCCCGGAACTGCCATTTTATAAAATCGCGTTCGTTTTGTACCGCCCAGCACAGCCAGCTTTCCCGGGCTCTCATCCAACAGCAGAGCTGTTGCTCCCACTTGAGCTACCGATTCGATCTGCAAAACCCCCGGCATGATCGCCTTTGTAGGAAAATGCCCCTGAAAATATGGTTCATTCCCGCTTAAACATTTTATTCCCACTGCGTATTCGTCTTTTTTTATGTCCTTTATTCTATCTACCATCAAAAAAGGATATCTGTGAGGCAATATTTTTTTTATTTCATCCAAATTCAATTCCATAATCATATTCTCCTTATGGCTAAAGTTACATTGTGTCCGCCAAATCCCAGAGAGTTTTTCAAAAAGCATTTAGTTTCATGCTCCTTGATTTCAGTTACGAAATTCAAATCACATTCAGGATCGAATTTTTTATAATTTATAAGGAGCGGCAACGTTTTATTCTCAAGTGCAATTAAAGTCATCATTATTTCCGCGGAGCCTGATGCTCCAAGCAGATGACCAATTTGCGATTTGCAGGAAGAAACCGGTACCTCCTTTATTCCTTTGAACACTTCGTTTATATACTCGGCTTCGTTTGCATCATTCGCCACAGTGGATGTGCCATGAGCATTTATGTAATCCACGTCTTGCGGTTTGAGCCCGCCTTCTTCCATGGCTGTTGTCATTGCGAGTTTTGCATACTTTCCTCCCGGGTAGGGTGCAGTGATATGGTATGCATCGCAATTTGCTCCATATCCGATTATTTCTCCATAAATATGAGCTCCTCTTGACTTGGCTCTCTCGTATTCTTCCAATACCAATAGCGCACTTCCTTCGCCCATTACAAAGCCTGTTCTTTCCTTGTCAAAAGGAATTGATGCTCTGTTTTTATCCTGCGAGAAGCTGAGTGCTTTCATTGAAGTAAAACCTCCAATTCCCAACTCAGTTATGCTTGATTCGCTTCCCCCAGCAAAAATTATATCGCTGTAACCGTGTTTTATTGCACGATAGGCTTCTCCTATGGCATTTGTTGCCCCGGCACACGCAGTCACGGGACAATTACAAAAGCCGTGAACCCCCAGGTCCATGGATATATTCGCCGCTGTCAAATTAGAAATCGCCATAGGAATAAAGTAGGGCGATAGTTTATCATATCCCTTTTCTTCTCCACGTTTGGCTTCTTTTTGAATGGTTGTGAGCCCTCCTATGCCTGACGAAACATATATCCCGGTTCTTACGTTATTTATTTCCTCTTTTGTCAATCCTGAATCTTCAAATGCTTTTCTAGCTGCAACTATTCCCAAAATATTTACTCTGTCCAATCTTCGCAAAGATTTTTTATCAAAATAATCTTCTTCTTTGAAATTCTTCACTTCAGCCGCAAGTTTTACCTGCATTTCAGCTGTATCGTAGTGTGTTATCTCATCTATGGCACATTTTCCGTCAAATATGTTTTTTAAAATCTCTTCCTTTGATGAACCAATGGGAATCACTCCTCCAAGTCCTGTGATCACCACACGTTTCATATGCTCATACCTCCATCAACCACGAATACTTGACCCGTTATGTAATCTGCTCTTTTCGATGCCAAAAATCCTATTATATTCGCCACATCTTCAGGCCTGCCTATTCTGCCCAAGGGAATTTTTTCAAGGATGGTGTTCTTTGCTGCATCTTCCATTTTTTGAATCATCTTAGTGTCGATAAATCCCGGAGCTACTGCATTCACCAAGATATTTTTAGATGCGAATTCCTTCGCCAAAGTCTTTGTCAATCCTACAATAGCGGCCTTTGATGCTGAATAATTCGCTTGCCCTACATTGCCGTGAAGTCCAGATATGGAGCTGATATTTATTATTCGCCCCCATTTTTGTTTGAGCATGGGACGAACTAATAATTTAGATAGATAAAAAACTCCATACAAATTGGTTTCAACCACAATTTTAAAATCATCTTCACTCATTCTCATAGATAGGTTATCCTTAGTCATGCCCGCATTGTTTACCAGCAGATCTACACAGACTACTTCCTTAAGAATTTCGCCGACCATTTCTTTGCAGCTTTCAAAATTTGCAAGGTTGCATATGTGAGTAACTACATGTGTTTTTTCATCTGCAAGTTCTTTTTTTAATTTCTCAAGAGATTCTTTATTTGAATTGCCGTGCAGAATTAAATTGTAGTTTTGTCTTTTCAGTTCACGAGCCGTGGCACTTCCTATTCCTCCCGTCGCGCCGGTAATTAAAGCATATCTTTTTTTGTTCATATTTCCTCCACATTAAATTCATCTACATTGATCACTTCCACTGATTTAAAATCTTTTTTTAAAATCGCAGAGATCACCTCTCCCGGTCCCACTTCAATAAATCTGTCGTACCCCGCGGCTACCATGTTGCATAGAGATTTATAGAGCAACACCGGTGATGTTATCTGTTCCTTTAACAGTTCCACCATGCTCTGCCCTTGATATAACTGCCCGGTTAAATTTGGATAGTAATCTTTATTCGGTACATTGAATAACGCGGTTTTTAAAGTTTCTTCATATTTTTGTGCAGCATCTCGCATAAATGGAGTGTGGAAAGCTCCGCTTACCTTTAATGGAAAGACTCTTATTTTTTGCTCACTCAAATATTTGATTAAAGTATCCATATGTTCCGATTTTCCTGCAAGCACTGTTTGAGATGATGAGTTGATGTTTGAAATGTAAACCTGTTTCTTAAAGTTTTCATCTATCAAAGTCTGCAAAAATTTTAAATCAGCCCTTAAAATCACTGCCATCTTGCTATTTATCTTCTTACTACTTTCGCCCATGGCAGCGGCACGTTTTTTAACTAATTCCATGGCAACTTTCTCATCTATTATCCCTGCAGCTACTACAGATCCGTATTCTCCTAAAGACAGTCCCAAGGTGCCTTGAAAGGATACTTTTTCTTTAATTTCCTTCAAAATTGACAGTTGATAAAATAGCATAATTGGCTGGAGATTCTCCGTTTGTGACAACTCCTCCATATCTCCGTCTGAAAGGATATTCCTTTGCTCTTCTGTGAGCATTTCAAAAATTTTTCTGCTGTTTTTATATTTTTTCAGTAATTCAGAACCCATTTTTTCATATTGCGAACCCTGTCCGCCAAAAACAACAGCTGTTTTACCCATGAAATTCACTTCCCAATAAAGTTTTTAAATAATCTTCAACTTTTACTACCTTTTCTACATCCTCAATATCTGTGCCTGCGAAATACAATCCTCTATCAAAATTTCCTTTGACAGCGTTGATCAGAGCATCGCTTATGCAATAGGGAGTAGTTGAAGGCGTGCAGGTGCTTATGCAGTTGATGCAATGTTTTGACGGAACTCTGTATTTTCGCACTTCTTCTATAAATTCATTTCTTATTCCTCTGGCATTCATACCTACAGGGCTTATGAGTATTTCAACAGGATACTTAGCTCTGTTTTTTAAAAGCCTTTCTTTAGCTCTGTCGTCAAGTTCCGATTCCTCCGTAAATAAAAATCTCGTTCCGATTTGCACTCCATCCGCCCCCGCTCCAACGGCTCTTTTTAAATTTTCTCTATTGCCAAATCCTCCGCCCACGAATATCGGAATATGTTCTTTTTCGAAATAAGACTTCACCCGTATGACTTCCTTTAACTCCTCAAGTATGTTACTATCTAAGTTTTCTTTTTTAAATCCCAGGTGTCCTCCCGCCTTAGGCCCTTCAAGTACAATGAAATCCGGCAATCTGTTTTCATTTTTCAACCAGCGTTTTACAAGAAGTTTCAGTGCTCTTGCCGATGATACTACGGGCGCTATAATTTTGCTCTCACATACGTACTTCGGCAGTTCCATGGGAAGTCCTGCTCCCATTACTACACCGTCTATATCAGTAGAATTTATAAATTCTAAATATTCTTCAAGATAGTTGACTACATTCATTATATTTACCGTGATTATTCCCCTACCTGAAGATATTTTTCTAGCAATTTCAATTTCCTTTAAAAAGGCTCTTTTATTCGCTTCTCTTGAATTTTTTAAAAAATCGGGTTCTCTGTACCCGATATTAATAAAGGAGATCGTCCCCATCCCTCCAAAAGAAGCTACTGTGCCTGCAAGTTTTCCGAGCGAAATCCCAACACCCATCCCGCCTTGCACCACCGGAATGGACATTTTTTTATTTTTAATAGTTATTGTAGTCATCCATCAGCCTTTCGATAAAATCCTTTACAGGTACAATTCTGTCAAATTGACCTGCAGTGTATCCAGCCATCAGTGAACCTTCCTTGATATCACCTTCAATTACCGCTCTTTTCAATCTGCCCACGGTGAATTTTTCCAGTTCCTCTAAATTGGAATCTTCTCCTTCCAATTTTCTATACTCACGAGTCATATTGTTCTTCAAAAGTCGAATAGGTAGCCCCTTTTTATGCCCTATGGTGGTTATCTTTGAAGCTTTGGATCTTATCAAGGCTTCTTTATAATTTTCGTGAATGGGACATTCCTTTGTGAAAAGAAATCCTGTTCCGATCTGCACTCCCGAAGCTCCAAGTATTTCCGCTGCTTTCATCTGTACCGCCGAGCCTATGCCTCCTGCCGCTATGACAGGATGTGTGGCAACGGATTTTACCTGCGGAATTAAAACCATTGTAGGCATATCTCCAATGTGTCCCCCGGCTTCCATTCCCTCAGCAACAAAAGCGGTTATGTCGCTTCTATCCAAGTATTTCGCCTGGGTTGGCGATGAAATCAAGGGCAACACGATCACATCATTTTCCCTCAAAACTTCCAAGTGCTTTCCGGGATATCCAGCCCCGATACTCACGATTTTTACGTCATTTCTGATGATGATCTCAACCATTTCTTCAATATTCGGATTTAGCATGAACAAGTTCACGGAAAAGGGTTTGGAAGTTCTTGACTTGCAAATTTTTATTTCCTCTTCCAATTTAGCCGGGTTCATAGCTCCGGAGCCTATGGTGCCCAACGCTCCCGACTCCGATACCGTAGCTGCAAAGGCACCGGTGGCAATGTGCGCCATGCCTCCTTGAATGATGGGATACTTTATATTTAAAATCTCATTTATATTCATCACTACCACTCCATCAACACTGTACACAGGGTCAAGCCCGCTCCGAAAGCGGAAAACAAAACTAAATCATCATCTTTTATCCTGTCAGCATTCTCCGCCAAAAGTATGGGAATGGATGCTGCAGAGGTATTTCCCTGTGTATTTAAATTAATGGGTATTTTCTTCAAGTCCATATCCACCCTCTGTGCAATCTGTTCTATTATTCTTTCGTTTGCCTGGTGAAGTAGCGCTATATTCACATCATTTACATGAAGTTTTGCATTTTCCAAAAGTTTTTTAATGGATTTACTGACTTCATTTACAGCAAATCTGTAGATATCCTTGCCTTTCATGGTCATTTTTTCTTTGTCATTTAGTTTCAAAGCTTCCACATCACCAAAGGTGTTCTCACTACTGATCCACAGCTTATCGTTTTTTTCCACAATTACTCCGCCGCAACCATCTCCAAATAAAATGGCACTGGTTCTGTCTTTGTAGTTTAAATAAGTTGAGATTTTCTCTGTGGCAATTATCATCGCCTTTTCTCCTTGCTGCAAATACTTTTCCGCCAGTATAAGTGCCCCGATAAATCCTGTACACGCCATATTCATATCAAAGGCCAAACAATCAGAGGACAATTTCAGTTCCTGATGAATCACACTGCTCAGAGCCGGCAATGGGTGCTTTGCTGAAAAAGTCGGAACAATTACAAGCCTTATATTATCTTTGTCAAATTTTAGTTTCTTTGCCACGGCAACTGCCATTTCCGCAGCACTTTCTTCTGCATAGAATCTGCTTTCTATACCTGTCCTGCTTCTGATCCATTGGTCCGACGTCTCAAAAAAGTCATAAAAATACTCATTATTTATTTTATTTTTCAGCTCCAATTTCTTTGTATCTAAAATTTTCAGTCCCATACTATCTCCCTATTTTCATAAACTTTTCATGACGCTCTTTGACTATTTGTTCAGGTGTCAATAAATTTAAATGCTGCAGCTGGTCTCTTATCAATTTTTTAATCTGATTAAAGTCGGGATTTTGTTGTCCATCTTCTTCCACTATGCCATCTATAATGCCGAAGGTCTTTAAATCATCTGCTGTCAATTTCATAATTTCACTTGCTTCGTCGGCACGACTTG
Organism: uncultured Peptoniphilus sp.; assembly: GCA_964345555.1. Lineage (GTDB taxonomy): Bacteria > Bacillota > Clostridia > Tissierellales > Peptoniphilaceae > Peptoniphilus_E. The sequence goes on from CAYFRD010000002.1 coordinate 71,221, forward strand.
CATCTTTATAGACAATTGATGCGAATCCCTCAGGTGAAAGCACTGAATAAATTGCATTTTTAAACATATACACTCTGTTGCCTACTGCAAGGGCAAGAGCTCCGCCCGATCCTCCTTCTCCTATTACGAAGGATATTACCGGCACCCTCAAGGAACCCATGAGTGCAATACAGTCGGAAATAGCTTGAAACTGCCCTCTTTCTTCCGCTTCAACTCCCGGATAAGCACCCGGAGTATCCACAAAGGTTATTACAGCTCTACCGAACTTTTCCGCCTGCTTCATAAGACGTGCTGCTTTTCTATAGCCCTCCGGAAGAGGCATTCCAAAATTAGTCTTCACAGATTCTTCAATACCTCTTCCCTTTTGTATTCCCAAAAAAGTTATAGGTCTGTTTTCAAAGGTTGCAACTCCACCGAGCACCGTATCGGAATCGCCGAAACATCTATCTCCTCTCAGGTAAATCATATCTTCAAAAAGTGCTTCCATCACTTCTCTTGCTCCGAGTCTTTTTTCGGATCTGGCAAGCTGCACAGTTTTGTAAGCTTCTTTCATAATATTCCTCTCATGTCATGGATTTTCAATAAAGTACGGAGCAAATTTTTTTGCTCACGCCTTGTGACCACCATGTCTATAAATCCGCACTCAACTAATTTCTCTGAACGCTGAAATCCTTCGGGAAGCTTTTGTCTAATAGTCTGCTCAATAACCCTCGGTCCGGCAAATCCTATAAGAGCCTTGGGTTCAGCAAGCGTTATATCACCTTGCCCGGCAAAACTCGCCATAACTCCTCCTGTAGCAGGATTGGCAAGCATGCTTATGTATAACAGTCCCTCATCTTTAAATCTTTGAACAGCTTGAGCTACCTTTGCCATTTGCATAAGAGAAAAAATTCCCTCCTGCATTCTCGCCCCTCCACTGGATGAAATCACTATTACAGGTGATTTTTCGCTCCTTGCTCTATCGAACAATGCAGAAAGTTCAGCTCCCATGTATGTACCTAAACTTCCCATTAGATACTGCGACTCCAAAACCGCAAGATAGGTTTCTTGACCTGCTATATTACCCTTAGCTATAGATATAGCTTCCTTTACATTTCCCTTTTCATTTCTTTTTCGAATTTTTTCATATTCGGGATAATTTATTGGATTGAACTTTGCACTGTCAAAGGAAATCATTTCAAATCCTTCATCTAATAAATAGTCAAATCTATCCTGTCCTCTCATTGGCAAGTAATGATTGCAGTGCGGACACACATGCAAATTTTCCCTCAAGTTCTTTTTATTTATATTGTTTTTGCAAAGGGGGCATTCAACATATTCAACCGTATTTTCATTTTTTTAAATCTGCTTGTAGATTTTTGAACTCTTAGGCTTTTTATTCGCCATAGCAAATCCCTTCTCCTGTTTAAGCTTCCCATGAATCTCGCTTAACCTCAACTGCTTTCATCTGTTCCACCAACTGTTCCTCATGGTCTCTCATATAACCCGTATGAATATTGCCTCTGATAAAATCTCTTTCATGAAGCAATGCATATCCAAATCCCAAATTTGTTTTAACTCCGTCGATTATAGTCTCTTCAATCGCTCTACGCATCTTCTTTATTGCTTTTAGCCTAGTCTTGTCATATACCAAAATCTTTCCTATCATGGAATCGTAAAAAGAAGAAATTTCTACACCCGTATAGAGAAAAGTTTCCATTCTGGTGTCCTTCCCTCCCGGTGCAAAATAGAAATTCACCTTTCCGCAACTAGGACTAAACCCATTAAGCGGATCCTGTGCATTCACTCTGAACTCAAAAGCATGTCCCTCTTTTTTTATTTGAGATTGCTCAAAGGACAATTTAAGTCCGGAAGCTATTCGAATCTGTTCCTTGATTATATTCACACCTGTGACCATTTCTGTAACGGCATATTCCACTTGAAGACGAGTGTTCATTTCCATAAAATAGAATACTTCATCCTTTACTATGAACTCTACCGTTCCCGCGCCCCTGTAGTTACACGCTTTTGCACAATCAATTGCAGCCTTGTACATCCTTTCAAGAAGTTTTTCATCTACAAAATCACAGGGGCACTCTTCAACTATTTTTTGATTGTTTCTCTGGATACTACAGTCTCTCTCATAGAGATGAACTACATTTCCAAAATCATCTGCCAAAATTTGCACTTCCACATGTCTTGGATTTTCAATGAACTTTTCCATATAGATGTCGTTATTTAAAAAGGAAGCCTCAGCCTCCTGCTTAGTTATATGCCAAGCTTTCACAAGTTCTCTTTCACTGTTTACACGGCGCATACCTTTGCCACCGCCACCGCCGGTGGCCTTTAAAATGATGGGATATCCCAATTCCCTTGCATTTTTTATAAGCTGCTCTTCTGATTTAATGGCTTCATTTTTCCCAGGCACTGTTGGAATTTTTTGTAATTCAACTAAATTTTTCGCTCCTATTTTATCTCCCATAAGTTTGATCACATCGGAATCCGGACCTATAAAAACCAGTCTCGCTCTCTTCACCTGTTCTGCAAAATCCGCATTTTCAGATAAAAATCCATATCCCGGATGAATTCCGTCACAATCTGTTTTTAATGCAATTGTAATCAAAGAATCACTATTTAAATAAGAATCTCTGCTTATTGCAGGACCTATACAATAAGCTTCATCGGCAAAAAACACCGTCGGTTGCTCCCTATCCTCTTCAGAATAAACAGCCACCGTTTCAATTCCCAATTCTCTACAGTTTCTGGCAATGCTCAAAGCTATTTCTCCACGATTTGCAATTAATATTTTTCTTAGCATTTATTCACTGTTCTTTTCTATCTTTATCAGCACTTGATCATACTCTACAAAATCTTCATTCTCACAACAAATTTCTGTAATAATTCCGTTGCAAGGCGATTTGATTTCATTCATTATCTTCATAGATTCTAAAATACAAAGAGTATCACCTTTACCAACACTATCTCCCACCGAAGCAAAATTCTGCTCTCCCGGACTCGAAGCCGAATAAAAAACCCCAACTATAGGAGCCTTTACGCTTACCAAATTGTCCTCCTCCTCTTTTTTTTGAACTTTACTTTCAGATATCTGCCTTTGCTGTACAATGACCGGCTCTTTTTTTAGATTCAGCCGGAAATCTTCAAAACTCACATTAAATGAACTGCATTCTGAATCCTCAAAAAGCCTTACAAACTTCTCCGTAATCTCGAAAAACTTTTCCATCACTTGTTACTTTCAACATAATTGATTATGTCACCCACAGTCACAAACTTCGAAAAATCCTCATCGGAAATTTCAATCCCGTAATCCTCTTCAATGGACATGGAAAGCTCAACAGCATCCAAAGAATCCAATCCTAAATCCTCTTGAAGTTTAGCCTCCATAGTTACGATCTCACACTCAATACCAAAATTTTCGTTTAATATATCCTTCAAATTTTCTAAATTCATAATTCACCTCATAAATATTTTATTTATGTCCATTTTAATAAATAAAAAATCTTATGTCAATAAATTTACTTAAAATATTTTATATAATTTGTTTTATAAGTTCTAAAACGATA
>CAYFRD010000003.1:0-71912 GCA_964345555.1 uncultured Peptoniphilus sp.
TGAAGTAGCTTGTCTATTATATATTGTCTTTTTGTCTTGTGTCAAGTACTTTTTTAAGTTTGACGTTAAAAATATATAATAGTTTGTCAGCTTAGCTGACTTGTTTATATTATCATATTAGGTTTTTTACGTCAAGTTGGTTTTACAGATTAAGTTAATAATTAAAATGCATTTTACTTTAATTTTAATTTTCTATTAACCTTTTCAGCTCATCACTTGGGTTCATGTTATAAGCTTTTTCAAGGTATTCTTTGTATTCCTCTCCTTCTTGGTTGTATAGGAGAATTCCCAAATTGTAGTTTAGCAAGTAACTGTCACCTATGTGTGACAAGCCTTCTTTATATGTGTCTAAAGCTCCTTTGATGTCCAAATTTTTAAGTTGACACAGTGCTTTTTGGTTATAAAATCTGTCGTCATCTTCTTCGTAATACAGAGCCTTTTCTATGTTCTCAATAGCTTCATCTGTTATATCCAAATTGTACTGACTTAAACTGAGCAGGTAATGCAATTCGCCTTTATCGGGATACAAAGTCGATACTTTTTTCAAAAATTCATAGGCTTTGTCAAATTTACCGTACGCCAAGTATGCATTGGCAGATTCAATGGCAGCATAGTCTTCAAGCTCTTTTAGATTATCTCTGACTTCTTCCTTGATGTCTTGTTCTTCCTCCGTATATAATTCCAAAAATTTTTCAAAGTACAATTTTGACTTTATAAATTGCTGCATATTTCTGTAAATAAATCCCAGTCTGTAGTACACAGGCGCAAATTTTTCATCTTTTTTTAAAATTTCTTCATATATTTTTGTAATATCCTTTAAAAAGTCCCTTTGTTCTTCTTGGCTCATAGTTGTATAACTTTCGTTATAAATGTTTTCTAATATATTGCCCCTTTTGAATTCCAATTCATTATCCTGTTCCATAAAGTTTTTGTAGAAATTCAAATAAATGTAGGCATCTATGAAGTTCTTTGCTTCAACCGCTTTATAGCTCATATAAGAAATGAGTTTTTTCTTATTTTTTATTGTACGACTCAATATTTCCAAATATTTTTCCTTGTCTTTGAAATTTTCATCAATACCAAGCAAATAGATTATGGCATGATTTATTTTATCTAAACTTATTTTTTCATCAGCTTCTTTAAGTTTTATGGATTTGATTAAACTGTTGAATATTATGGGAAGAGGAAAGTTTTTTTCAATTGTCAAGTCTTTTATTTTTACATCTTTTTTTAGTTCTATGAATACTACGTTTTTCAGACGTTTAGTCATCTCTTCTCGTAATTGCATTAAAATTCCCCCATATATTTTCTTTTTCTCATTGTACTGTTGCTTAAAATAGTAAAAAGAGAGCCTCTAAATAATACGTATACAGCTGTTACCAGTTGAATTGCTAAAATTCTGACTACTTGATCTATGGAGCTACTTGTCAAGTCAAAAAGTCCTACTTCAATGCCTGTCAAAGAGCTTATAATGTTGTTGCTCAATTGAAAAATCGTATATCCTACAGTTTGTGTTAATATTGATACTATCAATACATATATCAAAACAGGTATGCTCCAATGTATGAAATTTTCCTTCATAAAATCAATTGTATATGAGTAAGCATCTACATAGGACTCCCCCTTTATGTATATGCTTTCACTTATTGCATTGAAAATAAAATAAATAGCTGCAGCTATTACTATTTGCAAAGGCAGAGTATTTGTTAAAAATTTAATTATCATCATCACAAAATAGACTGAATAAATTGTAAAGAAATTTTTAGTAAAGGATGATTTGAAGCTCCTAAAGGATATTCTGTTATAAAAATTCAAATCCGAAAGTATCTCAAAATAACTTGATAGTATCAAGGAATAAATTATGGGAATGATAAATCCCATCCCCGAAAACCCTATATACCCCACTACTATAAGAGCTGAGTTCAACGCTATGCTGTAGAGCAAGGGAATTATTAAAAACACCGGATTCTTTGATAATTTTTCTATAGTTGTACTTATGGCTTTTTTATAAACCGCCAGTATGTCTTCCATCATTATGTATCACTCCTCTTTTTATATTATACAAATTTATTGAGAAAATGCTAATTAAACATTATACTATAGTAATGAAAGGAAGGTTATTATGAAAAATTTTATTAATAAACTTTTTCTATTAATGACTTTTGCAATTTTGGTTAATATTTTTTTGAGTTTCAATACCTTTGCAAATGAGTTATTAGTGGAAGAAGAAATTGCCCCGGGTGTTTTAAGGCAGGAATACAATGTCAATTACGGAGATAAGAATACCAAGGTAAACTTATTAAAAATCGACTTAAATAATCCATGTGTGGAAATCTCTGTGGTTGCGGGAGCAGGCAAGTACACCAACAGAGCCACCGTTAGTGAAATGGCTAAAAGGACTGACGCTACCGCCCTCGTAAACGGAGATTTCTTTAATACGCTTCTACAGGGTTCTCCCGAAGGTCCGTCAATTGTAGATGGAAAACTTCAAACTTCTCCCGTCGAATATATCGGATTGTACTCATTAGGTATAACAGATGATAATACCGCATCTATAGAAGAGATAGATTTCAGCGGAACTGTAACAGCGAAAAACGGCAACAGTTTTAAGCTGGACAGTTTGAACAAATCCTATTATTGGTATGAACCCACAGGGGAATATTCTCACCAAGACAAATTGAATTTATACAATGACTTCTGGGCATCTAAATCCAGAGGAGATAAGAAAAACAGCGAAATATTAGTATCATCCGGAGGCATAGTTGAACAAATAAGCGAGGGAAAAAGTTTTGATTTCCCTGTGCCGGATGGTAAATTCATAATTCAAGCAGACGGCAAGGGATACGAGTTCATTAAAAACAATGTAAATATAGGCGACCAATTGTCTATTAACTACAACATTACTCCAAATAAAAATTATAAATTTCTAATTGGCGGTCATGCGCTTTTAGTTGATAATTCATCGGCAGTAAAATATACCAAGGACATAAATGTTCTGGGCGGAATACGAGCCAGAACTGCAGCGGGTATCTCATCCGATGGCAAGACATTGTTTATCGCAAGTGCTGAAGGAAGAACCAAAAGAAGTGCGGGTTTGTCATTAAGCAATTTGTCCGATTTTATGGTGAGTATGGGCGCATACAGAGCGGTTAACTTAGATGGGGGCGGGTCCACCGCCATGGTTGTCAAAGAACTGGGTGACTTTGACAGAACAAGAGTTATCAATCCCGAAAAAAATGCTGCAGAAAGAAAAGTTGTAAACGGAATAGGCATTTACAACAGAGCCCCGGACTCAACCAACTTGACAGGAGTGAAAATTGACGGACCTGCTACATTGTTGTTGGGCCAAAGCGGTGAATATAAATTAAAAAGTGCATGGAACGAATTTTTAAAACCTCTAAGTATTGAAAGCATAAATTATTTACTGTCTACTTCAGACGAAAGTTTTGGAGTGTTTAGCGGAAATTATTACTTGCCTCTTCAAGAGGGAACTGTTGATATAGTTCTTACTACGGATAGCGGTATTACAGGTACAAAAAAAGTAAGCATCGTAGGATTTGATAAGATAAAAGATCTGAAAATATCTCTGGACACAAGAAGAGTTGCAGACGGTTCGACTATATTCCCCACTACTACTGCTGTACTCAACAATAAAGAAGAACATATTATCAGTCCGAAGGTTTTAAAATATGAAATAGATAACTTCGATTACAGCATGGATGAAAATGGAAATATAATCATCAATTCCCTCAATGGAAATAAATTTGCAACACTTAAAATTACTGCAGGAGAAAAATCAAAATCTATAAACCTCTATGATACCAATGCAAATATTATAAAAATGAAAATTGATGAAACAAAATATAACATAAATGAAGAATCCTTTGAGATGGACACAAAACCATTCATTAAAGATGACAGAACTCTTGTACCGGTCAGATTTATAGTAGAAGCTCTAAAAGGCAATGTAGATTATGACGACGAAAACAGAATTGTAAATATAGTCTACGACGGAAAAATTATAATCATACCTATTGATGACAACAAAATTGTAGTGAACGACGAAGTTATAACCATGGATACAACCGCCATAATAAAAGACTCCAGAACTTTTATCCCCATAAGATTTGTGGCTGAATCCATAGGCATGACTGTTGATTATGAAGATTCAACCAAAGAAGTAACATTAATTGAAAGTAAAGACAGTGTCAAATAACTAAAACCTTGAATATCTTTAAAAGGATAAATATGAGTTAGTGAGGTTCCCCTCCATTTCACGATTCTGTGCATTGAATGTATATCTTTATGAATATTGTTGTTTCGCAATAAAAAATACGTACTATAGCTATAGTACGTATTTTTTTATGCTCCCAAATAAGCAGCTTTTATAGATGCATCATTTATCATATCAGACGACAGTCCTGAACTTACTATTTTACCTGTTTCCAACACATAGGTTCTGTCGGAAATTGAAAGAGCGATATTTGCATTTTGTTCAACAAGTAAAATAGTTACTCCATCTTCTTTCAAGTCTTTAATTACATCAAAAATTTTTTCAACAAACAGCGGGGACAATCCCATAGAAGGCTCATCCAACAAAATCAATTTCGGCTTGCTCATAAGAGCTCTTCCCATGGCAAGCATCTGTTGCTCACCGCCGGACAGTGTCCCTGCAAGCTGATTTTTCCTCTCGGCGAGAATTGGAAACCTCTCATAGATTTTTGAAATATCTTCATCTATATGAGATCTGTCCTTGATGATAAAAGCCCCTAATTTCAAATTATCCAATACGGAAAGGCCTGTGAATATTCTTCTTCCCTCAGGAACCTGCGCAATACCGAGCCTTGTGATATTGTGGGATTTCACCTTAGTTATATCTTGATCTTCAAAGTGAATAGAGCCTTCTTTAATAGGCAACAATCCGGAAATACTTTGGAGAGTAGTGGTCTTTCCGGCTCCGTTAGCTCCTATAAGACTCACTATTTCTCCGTCGTTAACTTCCAGTTCAACACCCTTTAAGGCGTGTATATTTCCATAAAAAACATTTAAGTTTTTAACACTTAACATTATACAGCCCCCGTTCCTAAATAAGCATTTATAACCTTTTGATCGTTTATTACATCAGTAGGATTTCCTTCAGCCAATATTTTTCCATAGTTCAAAACCATTAGTCGTTCACAAATACCCAGAACGAGTTTCATATCATGTTCAATCAACAAAATTGTTATTCCAAATTTATCTCTTATAAGTCTTATGGTATTCATCAGTTCTTCTGTTTCTGTGGGATTCATTCCCGCTGCAGGTTCATCCAATAGCAACAGAGATGGATTTGTCGCCATAGCTCTTGCTATTTCCAGTTTTCTTTGATCACCATAGGACAAAGAATTTGCGGAAAATTGCTTGTATTTATCCAAGTTAAAAATACTAAGTATTTCCATTGCCCTGGTATTTATTTCGTACTCTTCATCCCAGTATCCCTTAGTTCTCAACATTCCTTGAGTTATGGAGTACTTCATATCTTTGTTACAGGCTATTTTTACATTGTCCAATACTGACAAATATTCGAAAAGACGAATATTTTGAAAAGTTCTGGCAATACCATATTCCACGAGTTTATAGGGTTTAACTCCATTTATTTTATTACCATTTAAGTAAATATTGCCTTCTGTCGGAGAATACACTCCTGTTATCATATTAAACACTGTCGTTTTACCGGCACCGTTAGGTCCTATAAGACCCAGCAACTCCTTTTGTTTTATTTCAAGATTGAAATCTGAAACAGCTTGAAGGCCTCCAAACTTGATACCTACATTTTCGCATACTAAAACCGAATTACTCAAGATGTTTCACCTCTCTTCTTTTTAGAAGTATTTTCTCCATGTTTTAAAATTGATTTAACAAATCCTGTCAATGAAAACTCTTTTCTTCCTAAAAGTCCTTCCGGTCTGAAAATCATCATAAGAATGAGCACTATAGAATATATAATCATTCTGTAGTCTGCAAATTGTCTTAGGAATTCAGGGATTACAGTAAGCACAGTTGCTGAAAGCACAGCTCCAGTAAAGGAGCCCATGCCGCCCAATACTACCATTACTAATATGTCGAAGGATCTATTATAGTCAAATACCTTAGCTCCGATTACTCCTATATTATGTGCATAAATCGCCCCGGCGACTCCGGCGAAAAAAGCCGACAGTGCAAAAGCAAAGGTTTTGTAATAGGTTACATTGATCCCTGAACTTTCAGCGGCAATTTCATCTTCTCTTATAGCCAAAACCGTTCTGCCGTGTCTTGATGTCATAGTCGAGTACATAGCCGCTACGGAAATTGCTGTAATTACGTAGATAATTCCGAAATTTTGCATTTTTGAAATTCCGCTTATTCCTTGTGCCCCACCTGTGAAATCGAAATATTCTATAAGAACTCTTATTATTTCTCCAAAGGCCAATGTTACAATTGCCAAGTAATCCCCCTTTAATCTAAGTGCAGGAATACCTATCCCTATACCTATTATGCATGAAAGCATTCCACCTAAGATTAAACCTATTATATATCCCGGAATGCCCGGAACAAGTTCAGCTTGCGAAAACAACGCCGCAGTATATGCTCCAATTGACATGAACCCGGCGTGTCCAAGGGTGATTTGTCCTAAGTTTCCTACAGTTATATTAAGAGAAACGGCAAGTATGATATTTATGCATACAAGTCTTAGCACGGAAAGAAAATATTTGTTTAATATCCCGAATTTGTTCAAAGAAAATAACAACAAATATAGGAGTGCAAGTAAAATAACCGTTAAAATATACATTCCACGTTTTTGTCTAGTCATACTTTCACCTACACCTTTTCCTTAATATTTTTGCCTAACAATCCCGTAGGCTTAAAGATAAGCACTACAATTAAAAGTCCAAATACTATTGCATCTGCCAGTTTACTGGATATATACGCACGAGCCAAGGCTTCTACAAGTCCGAGGATAAATCCTCCCAATACAGCTCCGGGAATCAATCCTATTCCGCCTACAACGGCAGCTGTAAATGCTTTTATCCCTAGCATTGAACCCATTAGAGGATAGGCTTGAGGATATGCCGACACGTATAGAACTGAAGCCACCCCTGCCAGTGCTGAACCTATAGCAAAGGTCATTGTCAAAGTATTGTCTACATTTATTCCCACAAGTGCAGCCGCTCCATAATCTTCGCTAGTTGCAATCATAGATTTGCCGTACTTGGTTTTTTTCATAAATAGTTGCAAAAGCACAGTCAGTATAACAGTTATGACTATGGTTATTACAGTTGAAAAAGAAACAGAGCCTCCCATTATTTCTATGGGCTCCGCCTCAAAAATAGGAGGTACCGCTCTTGCATTTGCTCCGAAAACCTTCATAACCAAGTTTTGAAGCAGCAAGCTCATTCCTATGGCTGTTATTAAATTTGAAATTCTAGGGCTGTTTCTAAGAGGTTTATAAGCCAATCTTTCTATTAGAATGCCCAATAAAGTACATGCGACCACAGCCGGTATAATTGCCAGATAAAAAGGTAAGCCTGCTTCAAGTAACGCAAGTTGTATTGCGAATACAGTCGTATACGCTCCAACCATTATAATTTCACCGTGAGCAAAATTTATAAGCAAAGCAATTCCATATACCATTGTATAACCCAGTGCAACTAAAGCATAAATCGATCCTATCTGTAATCCGTTAAATATCTGCAAAAAAAATCCCATAAATTATGCTCCTTTCAATAATTAAAAGCGGCAAATAAAAGATATTTGCCGCAGATAATTTTATTCAGGTGAAACAACCGAATCAAATTTATATTCTCCATCTTTGATGTTGATTATTGTTGCTGATTTAATAGGATTATTATTTTCTCCAAATTTAATATTACCTGTAACGCCATCTAATTCAGCTGATTTCAAAGCTTCTATAACTGCTTCATAATCTGTAGAACCGGCTTTTTCATAAGCTTGTTTATATAAATAAACTGTATCATATCCCAAAGCTGCAAATGATGACGGATCTTCGTTATATTTTGCTCTGTATGCTTCAACAAAGCTCTTTACCTTTTCTGAATCATCATCTACCGCATAGTGATTTGTAAAGTAAACTCCTTCAAGAATTCCCTTAGATGCTTCATCAATAGTAGCAAGTACTCCGTCCCATCCGTCAGGTCCGATTAAGTTTGCTTCTATTCCTAAATCTCTGGCTTGTTTTGCAATTAAAACATCTTTTTCATAGTATTCGGGGATGATTATTACGTCCGGTTGTCCGTTTTGGATATTTGTCAATTGAACTTTGAAGTCAACATCTGTTCCGCCGTATCCTTCATCTGCAACTATTTCAAGACCTTTTTCTTCAAATGCAGCCTTGAATGCATCAGCTACACCGTTTGAATAGTCATCGGAGTTATTTCTCAATATTGCCGCTTTTTTTGCTCCAAGAGTATCTGCTGCAAAGTTTGCAAGTATCTTTCCTTGAAGCGGGTCGGTGAAGCAAGTTCTGAATACATTCTCTTTTCCTTCAGTGATTGAAACCATTGTTCCTGTAGGTGTGATCATTGGTATTCCATCTGTTTCAGAGTTATCTGCAACTGCTTGTGCAGGCTTTGAAGTTATAGGTCCGACGATGCCCACCACTTCTTCTTCTATCAATTTATTGTAAATAGTTACTGCTTCAGTAGGATCTCCCTTATTATCTTCAGAAACATATTCTATTTGTTTTCCGTTAATACCGCCATTTGTGTTAATTTCTTCAATAGCAAGTTTAATTCCGTTTTCAGTAGTATTTCCATAAACAGCTACCGCTCCGGTCTTAGGTATAATTCCGCCGAGTTTAATAACCTCGGAATCAGACCCCGTAGTTTCTTCTGCATTTGTTGCAGTGTTATTTTCTGCAGCTCCGGCATTTCCTTGATTATTTCCGCCACAGGCAGTTAAAACAAAAACAAGTGCCAATAAAGCTAACAATGTCTTTTTCATTTTCCTTCCTCCTAAAAAAAATATTTCTCCTATTATAACACTAAAATAATCTATTTCAAAGCTTTATGTTAAAAAAGAATTAAAATACTGTTCGCAAATATTTTGCCCTGTTTTTACATCTTTTCAGGCGAAGCTATTCCCAATAAACTCAATCCTTCTTTGATCACGTTCTTTACCGCATAACAAAGCATAAGTCTTGTGTTTTTCAGAAGTTCATCCTCTATTATTATTTGAGTGTGATTATAGTATCTGTTGAAAGCTCTTGCTAATTCAACAGTATATCTTGTTATGAAATAGGGTTCATATTTTTCATGGGCATCTATTACTACATCGGTGAAATTATATAGAGTTCTCAATATATTGTATTCTTCATCCGACTTTAACAGACTCGGATCTATTTTATTGTTTATGTCAAAGTTTCCTTTTTCCAATAGTGAGCAAGTTCTCGTATGCACGTATTGTACATAAGGTCCTGTTTCTCCTTCAAAGGCAAGTGTTTTATCCCATGAGAACACGTAGTCTTTTATTCTTTGATTGAACAACTCTTGGAATTTTACCGCTCCTATTCCTACTTGAGCAGCCAACTCCTCTTTATTTTCAATTTTTTCACCCTTTTCTTCTTCTCTCTTTGTAAGAATTTCCTTTACTTTTTCCACCGATTTGTTGAGGACATCTTCAAGATATACTACTCTTCCCTTTCTCGTGGAAAGTGTACCTTCTTCAAGAGCAACCATTCCGAATGGAACATGGACTACTTCATCTGACCAGTCATATCCCATCTCTTTCAATATACCTTTAAGTTGTTGAAAGTGGAGGATTTGTTGAGAACCTACTACATAGATATTTCTGTATGGTTTGTGTTCGGTGTGTCTATAGTGAGCAGCAGCGATATCTCTAGTTATATAAATTGTAGATCCGTCAGACTTTATTATCAGTGCCGGAGGTAGATCATATTTCGACAAATCTACTATTTTAGCACCTTCCGATTCAACAAGTGCCCCGGATTTTTCCAATTGTTCCACTTCTGCCGGCATATAATCTGAATAGAAAGATTCTCCCTTGAAAGTATCGTATTCTATGTCCAACATTTTATATACTTTGTTGAATTCCATAAGAGATACATCTCTTATCCATTGCCAAAGTTCCAAGGCTTCTTCATCTTTATTTTCAAGTCTTGCAAACCAATTTCTGCATTCATCTCTCAATTCAGGATCAAGTTCGACTTCTGTATTTATTTTTACATAGAGCTTTAATAGTTCAGGGATGGGATTGTTCATTATAACTTCTTTATCTCCCCATCTTTTTATTGCGACTATCAGCATACCGAATTGTGTTCCGTAGTCTCCAAGATGATTATAAGAAATCGTATTATAGCCTAAGAAATTATAAATTCTCTTAATAGAATCTCCTATGACAGTAGATCTTATATGTCCGATGTGGAATGGTTTTGCAATGTTGGGAGATGAATATTCCACTACTACATTTTTTCCTTCCCCTATGCCCGGTTTACCGAAATCCTCTTGTTTTTCTTTGATTTCACTTAAAATTTCCGACGATAACTTTAATTTATTTATATAAAAATTTATATATGCCGATTTAGATTCCACTTTTTCAAAGTATTCACTTGATATTGAATCGACAACTTCCTTTGCAATTATAGCGGGATTTTTTCTAAATACCTTGGCTAAAGAAAAAACAGGAAAGGCATAATCTCCCATATCTGAATTAGGAGGTACTTCTATTGCTGATTCAATTTCTTCTCTTGTCATCACTTTCTGATCTTTATTTAGTTTATCTTCTAAAATGTTTGCTATTTCTTCTCTAAAATTAACCATATCTGCTCCTTATTTTAATTTTAATTTTTGCTACTATCATTATATATTATTTATTTAAATTCTACTACACTTACTCCGTCTCCGCCTTCATTATATGCCGCATCAAAGGATTTTTTTACGGAATGATGCCCTTTCAGATAAATTTTTACTTTTTGCCGCAGAGCTCCTGTACCCTTTCCGTGTATTATTCTCACCTGTTTTATACCGGATAAATAAGCATCATCTAAATATTTATCAAGTAGAGGCTTTGCATCGTCAAAGGTCTTTCCCCTTATATCCAATTCAGGTTTGATGTACTTCGATTTGTTGTTTACAAATTTTCTTACTTTCTTTTCCTGTTTTGTTTTTTCTGCTGCAGTTTTCTCCAATGTATCTATGGGAAGCTTCATTTTTATCATGCCTATTTGCACAAGGGCAATTTTTTTATCCTTGTCCAAATCCACAACTGTACCTTCGGCATTTAATGATGCTGCTTTTACACTATCTCCTATTTTTAAATCCTTACTGGGCTTTGAGGATTTTTTCAAGACTATCTTATCACTTTTTGGCAAAGTTGCATCTAAATTTTCTCTTAAAATATCATTTACTTCTTGAAGTCGCCTTGATTGAGATGAGCTTAGTTCATTTTTTAATAAATTTATCTCATCCATTACCAGCTTGATATTTTCCTTCGTATTTAAAAGCAACCGCTTGGCTTCTTCTCTGGACTGTTCCAATATCTTTTCCTTTTGAGATTTTATTTTTTCCATCTCTTTGTCCAGCTTTTCGTTTTTTTCTTCCAATTCAAGTCTTTTAGTGCTGATTTGCTGTTTGTTTTCTTCTATAAATGATCTGTCCGATTCAATAGATTTTAGTACTTCTTCAAAGGCAATATTTTCTTCACTTATGAATTTCTTTGCTTCCTCAATTATATCCTCCGGTAAGCCCAACCGCTTTGAAATTTCAAAAGCATTGGATTTGCCGGGAATTCCTATTATAAGTTTGTAAGTGGGAGAAAGTGTATCCACGTTGAATTCCATGGACGCATTGGCTACTCCATCAGTTGTAAGAGCATATGTTTTCAATTGATTGTAGTGAGTTGTGGCAACTGACAGGATTTTGTTATCCTTCATGTAATCCATTATGGCATTGGCAAGAGCCGCACCTTCTGTAGGATCTGTGCCCGCACCCAATTCATCAAATATCACCAAGCTTTTATCGGTGGCATATTTTAAAATTTCAACTATGTTCACCATATGAGATGAAAAGGTTGATAGAGATTGTTCTATACTTTGTTCATCGCCTATATCCGCAAGCACATTTTCAAATATACCTACTTCGCTGGATTCGTCGGCAGGTATGTGCAATCCATACTGCACCATAAGTACAAGTAATCCCAGTGTTTTTATGCTTACAGTTTTTCCACCGGTATTGGGTCCTGTAATTATTAAAGATGTAAACTCTTTTCCCAGATAAATATCTATTGGAACGACATTTTTCACCTTCAGCAAAGGATGCCTTGCATTTTTTAAATTTATGTGTTTATCGTAGTTCATCTTGGGTTTATTTAAATTGAGCTCAACTGCCATCTTAGCCTTTGCAAATATGAAATCCATTTCTGCAAGTATATCTTGATTTGCAGCTATGGTATAGCTTTGATCCGCAACTAACTGTGACAATTCCGCCAGTATTTTGGCGATTTCTTCAAATTCGTCACTGTAGAGTGAATTTAATTCGTTGTTCAGATTTACAACAGCCATGGGTTCCACATAGACAGTTTGCCCTGAAGAACTCCTATCGTGTACAAGTCCTTTTAGTTTGGATTTATTTTCGAGCTTCACGGGAACTACATATCTGCCTTGTCTGATAGTTATCAAGCTGTCTTGAAGATACTTCTTTGTGTCTTCTGAAGAAATTATTGAATTTAATTTATCTCTGACAGCTTCTTTTTTTCTTGCTATCTGTTGTCTTAGTGAATAAAGCCTTGGTGAAGCATTATCCGAAATTTCATCAGGTGATATTATGGCGTTGCTTATCTCATCTTCTATGTTTTTATATTCAGATAAATTTTCCGCCCTGTATGCCAGTATTGTCCCCTCAATTTCCGAGCTGTCTGTTCTGAAGTAGTTCTTCAAATATCTGGACACTCTTAAAAAATCAGAGATGTCCAAGAGTTCAGCCGCACTTAAGCTCCCCCCCATTTGAAGTCTTTTCATCATAGGTTTTATGTCTTTAATCCCGAAAAGAGGAGGATTGGATTTTTTTATTATATATTTTATAGCTTCTTCCGTTTCGGCAAGTCTGCTATTGATTTCTTCCAACTCAGTTGAAATCTCGGTGCTGTCGGCTATATCTTGCCCCAAATCAGAAACTATATATTTTTTTAAAATATTTAATATTTTGTCAAATTCAAGAACTCTACAGGATCTTGAAACAAGATCTATCATAAAATCCCCCTGTTTAAGTGCCCCAAGCTCACCGAGCCATATTTTTCTTCTAATTTTTTTCTGATTTTTCTGTCACTAACATCTGTTTTAAGATTATTTAAAATATCATAATAAAGATTTACCGTTTCTTCAATATCAGATATCAAATTTAGTTTAATATTTTTTACTCCGTACTCCAATAGAGATTTAATCTGATTTGAAAACATGAGTGGATGAGCGTTGAAAATTTCACTTATAGAGCCTTTCCTCTTAACAAAGAACTTATCGTTAAATGAATCTTCCAAGTAAAATCCTCTACTATACTTGCAATTGTCGCATTTTTCCGAGTTTTTACAACCTAATTCCACAGACATGGGACAGTGAACCATGGTCATAACGGGAATAAACCCGTGGGAAATCACTTCTGTGATTTCTCCGCATTTTTCGGCGATATTTTTTATCTGTGACGATTTAAGTTCAGGAGACATTATTATTCTGTCAAACCCTATTTCATGCAGATATTGAACAGAATAGCTGTTAAAGGCATTGAGTCCTATATCTGCAACTTTTTTCACAGAGAAATTTTCAAGAGCACTTATCTGAGATAAGTTGTTGATCGCAACTTCTTCTATTATATCTAAATTATCTTTTAATATTCTTATGCTTTTTTCCAATTCTATTGAGTTTTGCAATTTTCTAAATACAGCTGATATTTTAATATTATTTACCCTTAGATGATTTGCCACTTCTTCGGATAAATCATCTATAGGAAAGTATATTTTATCAACTTTAGCTGTATCAATCTCGGATAATGCCTTTAAATCGGAAACTTCCACATTTAATTTTACAGTTCTTTGTAAATTAAGTGGTTCTAATTTTAAATTATTGTAATTTATCTCGATTTTGCCGGTATCTTTTGAAATGATTTCGCCATTTAATTTTTCAATGGCTTCTCGTCTTAATTTGTTAAGAGATGATTTGCTTATAAAGATATTATCATCCATCGCTACAACTATGGAGTTCAATTGAAATACGCTGTCGCCCAATTTTGACAGGCTATGCACCGCATATTCTTCGTCTATGGGTTTGTTCACAGCTTTTTGTATCTTTTCTTCTAAAATATATTCCGTTTCATAATTTCCGGAAACAACTCTCAGCTTGGGATATTCCCCGATTTTTAACCGACAGTACATATTTATTTTTCTGTAGGTGCGGCTTTGATTTAAATTGTCTTTGATTTGGTCTTCCAGTTCCTTGGAAAAAGTCTTATAGATCTTTGCTCCAACCTTTATATTTCTTTTGCTCTTTATAAAAAATTCCTTACCCGGTTTTATTTCAAAGTCCGCTTTAAAACCTTGACTTTCATCGTCTAAAAACTCAATTCCGTCGCCTGATGAAATCTTTTTATTGAGCTTTACAAATATACCCTCTCTATTTTTGTCCACTACTTCGCCTATGTGCACTCCTCTGTTGTCAGGTCTTTCCTTAGATACAAAGGAGTTACCGAAATCTCCGAAGGGAAGCCCTTGCGTAAATCCCCTGTTAAATATCTGCTTTGTATTCTCTATATCTCTATTGGTTAAGGTTTGTTCCAAGGCTTTTCTGTAGGAGCTTACTACTTGGTACACGTATTCCGGTCTTTTGAGTCTACCCTCTATTTTCAAGGAGTCGACTCCTAATTCTATTATTTTATCTATATTATTCAAGCTATTTAAATCCATAGGTGATATTAAATAGCCTTTTTTATCCAAATCTTTAAAATTTTTATCAAGTATTTTATAAGATTTTCTACAAGGTTGTGCGCAATTACCTCTGTTGCCTGATCTGCCACCTATCATTGATGACATCAGACATTCTCCTGAAAAGCTAACACAAAGAGCTCCGTGTATAAAGGCTTCAATTTCAAGATCTGTATTCTCTCTTATGGCAATGATATCTTCAATCTCCGTTTCTCTTGCCAATACGATCCTCTTAAAACCTAAACTCTCAAGCGTTTTTGCTCCTTGAAGATTGTTCACTGCCATCTGTGTACTTGCATGGATTTCTAAATCAGGTATGCATTTTTTTACCAATGTAGCAAATCCCAAATCCTGAAGTATTACGGCGTCAACATTTATATTGTATAAAAATTGGCAAAATTTCAGAGCTTCTTCAATTTCCCCATCATCCAATAATATGTTGACAACTACGAAAACTTTGGAATTTCTTAAATGAGCATATTCGACAGCCTTTATAAGCTCTTCATCATTAAAATTATTTGCACTTGCTCTTGCAGAAAACTTTTTTCCACCTAAATAAACGCTATTTGCTCCGGCACAAAGAGCAGCTTCAAGGGACTCAAAGCTGCCGGCCGGAGCTAGTATTTCAATCTTATTTTCTTTCATTTAAACTCTCTAATTCTCTGTTTAAATCTATTATTCTCTTTTGTAATTCATATATTTGAGATTCCAAAGTGCCCTTTTCTTTCTTTAGAATTTCATTTTTTTCTTCTAATTCCGAAATTTTTTGGTTTTGTCTTTCAAATTTGGATCTGTAATCTTTGTTGTCTTCTTCTACGGATTTCAACTTGCTTTTTATAAGACTTAAGTTTGTGTTTAAACTTTCATTTGCCTTGTTGAGCACTTCCAGTTTCACTTTGGAGTTTTCAAGCTCTCTTATGGTGTTTCTATATTCTTCTTCATCTTCTATGGCTCTTTGCACAGATTTTTCTTCATTTTTTATTTTTTCTTTTTCATCCAGTACATTTAAAGCCGTGAGTATTAAGGTTTGAACTTGATTGAGTCTATAGTTGGAATTTTGAGTCGCCTTTATTCTGGAATCAAGTTCTTTAGCCAAATTATTTATATACTCGGAATCGCTGTTTCCTACCACAAAAAAATTCATGTCATCAATTGTGACCTTAATCCTGGTATTTCCCATCTATATCCTCCTATGAATTATTTTCTAAGTTCGCCCTTTAAATCATCTTCTATATCTTTGACTATTTTTTTGACTATTTCGTTTATTTCCGCATCTACCAACGTCTTTTCCTTTGATCTGAATATCATTGAAAAGGCTAAGGATTTTTTGCCGTCTTCAATTCCCTTGCCTGTGTAAATATCAAAAACTTTGTAATTTTCTAAAATTTGTCCTGAATGTTCTTCTACTATTTTTTCTATGGTGCCGGATTCCACATCTCTATCCACTACAAATGCCAAATCTCTCTTTACAGCAGGATATTTTGGCAGTTCTTTGTAGATGTAGTTATCTATTGACAGGGGCAACAATTCTTCAAAGAGAATTTCCGCCACATAGGCTTTTTTCTTCATATCGAAATTTTCCAAAACTCTTGGGTGTACCTCTCCAAACAATCCGAAAACTCTTCCGCCCACAAGTATTTGTGCAGATCTGCCTGGGTGCAGAAAAGGTACTTCAACTTTTTTAAACTCAAGATCAGTGATTCCCGCTCTCCAAAATATCTCTTTGACACTTTCTTTTAGGAAGTAGAAATCCCCTATGTCATAAAATCCCATGGTAAGCTTCTTTTCTTCCTTAGGAAGTTCTCCTTTTACAGGTATAAAAGTATTTCCAAATTCAAATCCCGCTACATTTTCATTACCCTTGTGCTCGTTTTTTGAAAGAACTTCAAGCAAACTGGATATTAAAGTAGTACGCATTATGCTGAATTCTTCTCCAAGAGGATTCATTATTTCAACTACATTTCTCAAGTCACTGTCTTCAGGAATATCAAGTTTGTCAAAGTTGGACTTTCCTACAAAGGAAAATGTCATAAATTCATTATATCCCATGGCGTAAAGGGTATTCTTGATTCTATTTTCAAGGTTTCTAAGAGATGATCTGCCACCTACGGTTATCTTACCTTCCAGCGGCTTCGGATCTATGTTGTGATATCCATAGATTCTCGCAACTTCCTCTATTAGATCTTCTTCTATTTCTATGTCGGTCCTGAATGTAGGCACTGTGCAGTGAATGACTTCATTTTCAACTTCTGTTTCAATTTGCAGTCTGCTGAGTATCTTCGCTATTTCAATAGAATCTTTGTCAAAACCAATTAAACTGTTGGTCTTTTCTTTTCTTAAATCTATTTTCTTTTCAGAAACCTTATTTTTGTAGTTATCTATTGAGCCTCCTATTACCGTGCCGGCCCCTATGAGTTCAACTAATTGTGCCGCTCTGTCTACAGCTGTTTTTGCAATATTGGGATCAATTCCTTTTTCAAATCTTGAGGATGCTTCCGATCTGAGTCCCAGTCTTTTAGATGTTTTTCGTATGTTTTCAGAATTGAAGTTTGCACCTTCAAACAAGACTCTCTTCGTAGATTCTGTTACCTCTGAATCAAGTCCACCCATTACACCTGCAAGGCCTATTGCTCTTTGTGTATCACTTATAACTATATCGTAGGATTTAAGAATTCTTTCTTCAGAATCCAACGTAGTAAGTTTTTCATCTTCAGCTGCCATTCTCACGGATATTTTTTTTGTTTCTATCATGTCCATATCATATGCATGAAGAGGTTGCCCGTATTCCAACATTACAAAATTCGTTATATCGACTATATTATTTACAGGTCTTACTCCTGCTGACATCAAGTAATCCTGCATCCAAAGAGGAGATGTCTTTATTTCCACATCTTTGACTCCCTTTGCATAGAATCTCGTACAGTTCTCCGTTTCGATTTCTATTCCGTCAAAATAATCAACTATATTATCTTCTTCGCTCTTTATCTCAATCTTAGGTTCTAAAAGTTCAGTATCAAAGGTGGCGGCAGCTTCTCGCGCCATGCCTATTATACTCAAACAATCCGATCTGTTCGGTGTTATCTCCAGTTCTATTATTTCCTTGTCCAAATCCAGTGCGGAAATCGCATCTATGCCCGCTTCCGTATCCTCAGGGAAAATATATATTCCGTTTCTAAACTCTTTGCTTATAACACCGGTGTCAAATCCCAGCTCTTGCAAAGAGCACATCATTCCCTTAGATTGAACACCTCTAATTGCACCTTCTTCTATTTTCAATCCACCGCTCAACATGGCACCCGCAAGGGCAACAGGCACAATTGCGCCCTCAACCGCATTAGGAGCTCCTGTAACTATTTGGAGCATTTCAGAACCTACATTTACTTTACATACAACCAATTTATCAGCATCAGGGTGCTTTTCTATTTTTTCAATTTTCCCCGTCACTACATTTGACAATCCTTCAGATCTGTTGTCTATTGATTCTACATGTGAACCGGTATCGGTGATTTTATCCGCAATTTCTTTAGTGTTTTCTTCTATATTAACGTAATCTCTTAACCATTTAATCGGTAATAGCATATTGTCCTCCTTAAAATTGATTCAAAAATCTGTTATCATTGTCAAAAAGCAATCTGATGTCGTTCAATTTGTATTTGACCATTGCTATTCTGTCAATTCCCATTCCGAAGGCAAAACCTGAATAAACTTCCGGATCTATGCCGCAGTTTCTAAGAACATTGGGGTGTACCATTCCGCATCCCAAAAGTTCCATGCTCCAACCGGTGTTGTTGCATGCACTGCATCCCTTTCCGCCACATACGGTACAGGTAACATCCACCTCTGCACTGGGTTCTGTAAAGGGGAAGTAATGAGGTCTGAATCTCGTCTTCATATTTTCTCCAAAAAAGCTTTTTACAAAATAATTTAGATATTCAAATAAATTTGCCATAGATATATTTTTATCCACTACCAAACCTTCAAGCTGATGAAACATAGGAGAATGAGTGGCATCTACTTCGTCAAATCTGAAAACTCTTCCGGAACATACCATCCTTATAGGAGCTCCGTGTTCCTTCATGGCTCTTATTTGCACAGGAGATGTCTGAGTTCTTAGTAGAGTTTTTTCATCTATATAAAATGTGTCGCTTAAATCACGTGATGGGTGATCCTTAGGTGCATTTAACAGATCGAAATTATTTGCTACCGATTCCACTTCAGGACCGTCATATACCATAAATCCCATATCAATAAATAAATCCTCCAGTTCTTCAATGGTCTTTACTAAAGGATGTTTGTGTCCGATTAATATTTTTTCTTTATCAAGAGTTATATCTATTCTTTCATCTTTTAATTTTTCATTTAAAAGTTCTTGATTTAATTTAGTTGATTGGGCTTTTATGTTGTTTTCAATTTCAGCTCTTACTTCATTTGCAAAAGCTCCGATTACAGGTCTTTCCTCCTTGGAAAGTTTACCCATTTCCCTTAAAATAAGAGTCAGTTCTCCCTTTTTACCTAAGTAATTGACTCTTATGTTTTCTATATCTCCTAAATTTTCAGCATTATTCAAAGCATCTACAGCTCTTTTTTTAATATCTAATAATTTGTCTTTCATCTTTTCCTCCAATTGAGATTCATCTAAATAAATTATAGCACTGAAATATCACAATATCAATGTTTGAGCATTGCACACAAAAATACCTCCCAATCCCTATAGGAATTAAGAGGTATTTGTATTTGATCTTTATTTATAGTGATCTATCAAGCGAATATAAGCATTGCAGCACTAAGTATAATTATGTTGGCAATTGCTATTACTACCATAGGCTTTGTAACGAATTTTACCCAAGTTGAATAATTTACCTTAGCCATTTGCAGACCACCCATTACAACTCCTGATGTAGGTGTAATTAAGTTGATAAGTCCGCAACCTGCACTGAAGATCATGATCATTACTTCGGGGCTCATGCCTATTGCGTTAGCCAATCCGCCCATTACCGGAATGGATACAAAGGCAAGACCTGAAGTTGACGGTATTAAGAAAGACAAGAACAAGTACAGTATATAGGATCCTATTGTGAATACTATTGGGCTTGTTCCCATAAGTGCCTTTGATGCTCTGTCTAGGATCAATGCGTCAATGTGAGTACTTTGCATCAGTACAGATACCGCTCTTGATACTACTATAATCAAAACAACCGAAAGTATATCTGCAGCTCCTGCTATGAAACTGTCAACTATTTCATTTTCTTTCATTCCTGCTATTAGAGCAATTATTACTCCCATTACGAAGAACCACATAGCTATTTCGCCGAAGTACCAATTCCCGTAGTCAGCACCTGTTAAAAACGCTGTTTTCCCGTCAAAAATTGTAACTCCCAAGTCAACCCAAGGAATAAGAGAACCGATCATTACGACAAATGTTATTGCGAATACTATAAGTACCGCCTTGTGGGTTCCTGTGAATTTAATTGCATCTTCGCTTGCTATTTCAAAGTGCTTCATGTCTTCTTGTTCTTGTAGAGAAAGTATAGTTGAACCCTTGTCTTTTTGAACTTTTTTGGCATATTTTACAACGAAGAATATACAAATAGCTACTGTTGATAGCCAAAGAATAACACCAAGGGGCAAAATTATACTTTGATTAGCTTCAATACCTATTGATCCAAGGGCGTCTATAGCCACACTTATTGCGAAGGGGTTAACTGTTGAACCCAATACTCCGGCTCCGGCTCCTAAACAGATTGTAGCTACAGCTACAACAGAGTCAAAGCCTGCGGCTATCATCGCAGTTGTTATAACTCCGTAAAATGCAACTGTTTCTTCAGCCATTCCGTAAGTTGTTCCACCAAGGGAGAATAACAACATCAAAGTTATGATAAGTCCCATTTCTTTACCCTTGCTGTTTTTAACTAATCTGTGAATTCCCGCTTCAAGAGCTCCGGTATCTGTAACTATTCCCAAAAATCCTCCAAGCACAAGTACAAATATGGATATATCTATTGCATTGACAAATCCGTAGTATGGTGACATGAACAAGTCTGAAAATTGTGCTCTAGCTACTTCTGAAACCGGTTCTTCAGCGCCCTTTGGCAATACAGGATCGAATGTCATACCATTGAAGAAAAATGAAATCACAAATATTGCAATTAAAATTATAAAAAGAATACTAAATGCTGATAAAGCTCTTTTTTCTTTTTTCTTTTCCATTACATCCACCTCTTTTATTTAGTGATGACTGTTCCAGTTTCTCCTGTAGCTGCATCCTTTGCCCTTTCAAGAGAGGTTATTATTGCAACAGCATCTTTTTTACTATTTTTTACAAAATTCTTGCAGGCTTCAACCTTTGGAAGCATTGAACCTTTGGCAAATTGGCCTTCTTCTATATATTTATCAACTTCAGCCAACGTCATGGAATCTAAGTTCTTTTGATTTTCAGTGTTGAAATTTATTGCTACTTTTTCAACCGCAGTCAAAATTATTAGCATATCTGCATCTAAATCCATTGCCAGTTTTGCACTTGAAAAGTCTTTGTCTATTACGGCGGGTACCCCTTCAAGTCCTTCTTCGGTTTCGATTACAGGTATTCCGCCGCCACCTACAGTTATTACCACATTGCCTTTTTCAACTATAGATTTGACTACTTCCGATTCAACAATTTTCATCGGCTTCGGAGAAGCCACTACTCTTCTATATCCTCTTCCGGAGTCCTCAACGAAAGTGTAACCCTTTTCTTCAGCAATTTTTTCAGATTCTTCTTTGTCATAAAATGATCCTATTGGTTTAGTCGGATTTTCAAAAGCTTGATCTTCTTTATCGACAACTACTTGAGTAACTACTGTCACACATGTCTTGTCAATATTTTGTCTTCTAAGCTCATTACCTATTGCCTGTTGCAAATGATATCCTATATATCCTTGACTCATTGCTCCGCATTCAGGAAAAGGCATGCCTGGAGTTCCCGCACCACTTTGTGATGCGGACTCCATAGCTAAATTAATCATACCGACTTGAGGACCATTTCCATGACCGATCATTACTTCATGTCCTTCTTTTATAAGCTCTACTATAGG
This sequence comes from uncultured Peptoniphilus sp., assembly GCA_964345555.1. GTDB lineage: Bacteria > Bacillota > Clostridia > Tissierellales > Peptoniphilaceae > Peptoniphilus_E. The sequence goes on from CAYFRD010000003.1 coordinate 22,029, forward strand.
TTTAGCTGTTTCTTTTACAAGTTTGAGCTGTTCTTCAGGAGTATCTCCCAAAGCATTACCTCCAAGAGCTATAACAATCCTTTTTGTCATAGATTACCTCTGCAATTTTTACTTCAATGTTGCATACATCACTGCTTTTATAGTATGCATACGGTTTTCAGCTTCGTCAAATACCTTTGATTGCTTTGATTCAAACACGTCATCGGCAACTTCCATTTCTGAAACACCGAATTTTTCAGCGATTTTTTTACCTATTGTTGTATTTGTGTCGTGGAAAGAGGGAAGACAATGCAAGAAGATAGCTTCTTCATCTGCCATTGCCATTACGTCTTTTGTAACTCTATAGGGTTCAAGAAGCTTAATTCTTTCTTCCCATACTGAATCAGGTTCTCCCATTGATACCCAGATATCAGTGTATATTGCATGTGCACCCTTTGCACCTTCTTTTACATCGTCAGTAAGAGTGATTGTACATCCGTTTTCTTTTGCGATTTCTCTGCAAGTTTTTACCAGTTCTTCTTCCGGCATAAGTTCCTTAGGTCCGCATGCCGTAAAGTTTATTCCAAGTTTAGCACTCATTACCATCAAAGAGTTGCCGGTATTGTTTCTTGCGTCTCCCATATATGTCAGGTTTAAGCCCTTTAGTCTTCCGAAGTTTTCTTCTATGGTCATAGCATCTGCCAACATTTGTGTCGGGTGGAAAGAATCTGTAAGTCCGTTCCAAACAGGCACTCCTGCTTTTGCAGCCATTTCTTCAACAAGTTCTTGAGAAAATCCTCTGTATTCAATGCCGTCATAAAATCTGCCCAATACTCTTGCAGTATCTTCGATTGATTCCTTAGCTCCCATTTGAGAAGTTCCCGGCTCAAGATATGTTACGTTCATTCCTAAGTCATATCCGCCTACTTCAAAGGAACAACGAGTTCTTGTTGAAGTTTTTTCAAATAGCAAAACGATGTTTTTACCTTCCAGATATTTATGCGGAGTTCTTGTCAGTTTTAATTTTTTAAATTGTTTTGCAAGATCAAGCAAGTATCTTATTTCTTCACTTGAAAAATCCAGCAGTTTCAAAAAACTTTTTCCTTGTAAATTAATTGGCATTTCTTTAGTCCTCCCTAAAAATTAATCTTCTCTTACTAACGGCATACTCATACATCTTGGGCCGCCTCTTCCTCTTACCAGTTCGGCTCCGGGCATTTCAAGAACAGTTAAACCTTTGTCCTTTAAAATCTTATTAGTTACAGTATTTCTTCTATAAACTACAATTGTTCCCGGTTTGATACAAAGTGTATTTGAACCGTCATTCCATTGTTCTCTAGCTGCTACGATTTCGTCTCCGCCACCGCAAAGAATCAGTTCAACATCAACACCAAGATACTTTTCTAGAATATTTTCTAAAGTATCTTTCATTTCTATGATATTTACTTCATCTTCGTCGTTGTCTTTAGATCTTGTTATTTCGAAAACTCTAAGAGTTCCTAAAATTCCGGGGTGAACTGTGAATTTATCATAATCTATTTGAGTAAATACAGTGTCCAAGTGCATAAATGCTCTTGATACAGGTAGATCAAAGGCTAAAATCGTTTCAATTTCAGAATTTGAATGATAAAAGATATTCTTTGCAAGTGCACTTATTGCATCGGGTTCTGTTCTTTGAGAAATACCTATTGCAAGCACTTTGTCATTGATGTTTAATACGTCCCCACCTTCAATGTGAGACGGATTTGTTCTTTCATAGAAAAATTCTACCTTACCTTTGTAATCTTTGTGATTCTTGAAAATATAATCAGCGTAAATAGTTTCTCTGTTTCTTGTCTTGGAATACATCTTATTCATTACTACGCCATCGCCTACTGAAGCAAAGGGATCCCGCGTAAAATACAGATTTGGCATCGGATCCAAAACCATTACTGATGAACCGCTTACTAAATCTACTAAAGAATTCTTTTGGTCTACATCAAGCTCTTTTAAGTTAACTCCTTCCATGGTTTTTAAAACCAGTTCTTTGTTATCTTCAATTGCGTTTAGATAATCAAATAAAATTTTCTTGTATTTTTTAGTGCTGATTCCGCCTTCTTCAATGAATTGTTTTAAGAAAGTTTCTCTTAAACCTTCATTTTGTTCCAGAGTTTCTGCCATCAAATCTTCAAGATAAACTACTTCTACTCCGTTTTCTCTCAAGATTTCCGCAAAACGATCGTGTTCCTTTTGAGCTTCTTCTAAAAATGGAATGTCATCAAACAACAGCTCTTCCAATGTGTCGGGAGTTAAGTTCAACAACTCTCTTCCGGGTCTGTGAAGTAAAACTTTTTTTAAGGGTTTTATTTCACTTTTTACATTAATAACCATAAAATCTTTCTCCTTAATTATATATTTAAAGTAAAATACTTTATAACTATATGATAACCTTATCACGATTTATTTCATGAAAAAAGCTTTAAAAGGATTGTAAAAACAGACCTATTTTCTTACTCTCTTTGAATTTCCACATCTTTCCTGAATTTAGACGGCGACATGGATTTGAACTTGACAAAATTGTTATAGAAAGTCTTTGAATTGTTGTAACCTACTGAAATAGCTATGTCCCGTATTCTGTAATCCGTTGATTTTAAAAGTTCACAGGCATAATTAATTCTCAAAAAATTCAAAAATTCTTCAAAATTCTTCTCTACTGTGAATATCAGCTTTCTATTTAGTTCCTTGACGGAAAGCCCGAACTTTTTAGCTACATCGTTTTCATTTATGTCTTGTGTATATACTTCGTTTAGGTATTTGACGATGTCATAGGCATTGTTCTTCTCCTCCATGCTGAACATATTCACAATATTTTTATTTTCTTTTCTGAATTGATTAGGTGTTAATCCCGTGTTTTTTACAAAGAACTTGGACAGATGAGATGCATCATTAAATCCCACCAGTTCAGCAATTAAGCTCAAAGGAAATTCCGAGTTGGAAAGCAGATTCATAGTCTTTACGATTCTCATTTCATCTATCAATTTGTGAAAACTGTATCCGGTCACCTTTTTGCAATATTTTGACAGCGATGATTCTGACATATAAAAGAAAGATGATACAGATTTAAGTGTTTGCTTTTCACTTAAATGAGAATACAAATAGGTAAAAATGTTTATTTTTTTGTCGTCGTTCTTCTGTGAAATAGGTCCCATTTCTCTACTTCTTCGTATTCTTATATATAGTATTAAAAGCTCCGTTATTTTATTTATTAGATATGCATCTAAGAGAACCTTTTCCTCCACAACTTCAAGTGCTGATTCAACTCCGACTTCAGACCGTATTTCATTGGCAACAGCAAGGATTTTCTTTGCTTCGTCGTCATTACAATATATTATGGGAGAATTTGATATTTCCGTGAATATATCCAATTCCCCTTCTATATTTGAGTAAATGTTTTTTAGATTTTGATTCAAAACATTGAAATTGTATACAATTTTTACCAACTGCATAGATTCCTTGACTTCTATCATTTCTGTGACTTCCCAAGGAACTATTGCAACGCAACAATTAGGTTTAATCTCGTAATCAACCCCGTTTATTTTTATTATTCCCTGTCCCTTTGTAAAAAATAAAAATCTCGACTCTTTATGCATCAATGAGTTTGTAGGAGCTTCTATTTGTTCTATATCATATGAAAATAATTTCTTTTTATCATAATTTGAACAGTATTGTGACTGCAATTCAAAAACATTTGTCATAACCTTTCCTCCTCTTTGTATTTTATCATAAATTCAGCGGTTATTAACATTCTTTTACTATATTTTAATCAAACAATTATAAATAAATCTTCAATCTTTGCACAACAATTTATATAGCGAATAACTTGGAACTTTATTATATAAAATAAAGTTATTATTTCTATTTATGTTTCATTATGAAATTTGCACCGATATTTTAAGCTTATGATTAAAGACAAAAAAATAACAGGTGTTAAACCTGCCATTCTCGTAAAATATGAAATTTAAAAAGCCTCACAAATAAATTTGCAAGGCTTATAAAAATTGGAGGCGACAACCAGATTTGAACTGGTGATAAGGGTGTTGCAGACCCGCGCCTTACCACTTGGCTATGTCGCCTTATGGGGTGGATAGTGGGATTCGAACCCACGACCTCAAGAGCCACAATCTTGCGCCCTAACCAACTAGGCCATACCCACCGCATCGACTTTATTAATGTTAACAAAAATTTACATTATAGTCAAGAGTAATTTTATTCTTCTGTCATTTATTGTGCTCTACTAAGAATTTTCTGAATTTTTCCAAGGCTTTACTTCTATGACTTATTCGATTTTTTTCTTCATCGGTCATCTCTGCAAAGGTTTTGTTGTATCCATTGGGAATGAATATGCTGTCATATCCGAAGCCGTTCTCTCCTCTTTCTTCTGTGGTGATTTCCCCTTCACAAACTCCCTCAAAATAATATTCTTGGTAATTTTCATCTATATAGATCAAAACCGTTTTAAAATAGGCTCTTCTGTCCTTGATATTTTCTAAATTATCAAGGAGTTTTCTTCTATTTGCAGCATCATCATGATTTAGACTGTACCTTGCAGAGTGAACTCCGGGTTCTCCTCCGATAGATTCAACGAACAATCCCGAATCATCTGCGATTACAGCCATATCTATTTCTTTTTTTATGGACATGGCTTTTATCCTTGCATTCTCTTTAAGAGTGTCAAATTTTTCATCTACTTCCATTCCGCCAAATCCCACTTGTCTTTTTGATACCACATCAAGTTGAGTATCTGTCAAAATTTCTCTTATTTCCTTGACTTTATTGGTGTTATCACTTGATAATACTATCTTCTTTCTGAAAGGAAGTGTCTTTTCATAGAGAGCAAATATTGATTTTATTCCGTTTTCTCCCAGATCCAACAATTCATAGAAGTCCGTCTTGGTCATAGGTTTTTTTTCTGATGTACTTTGTACTTCAATTATTTCAAATTTGTCATTCATTACTAAGTTCATATCCACATCAGCAGAAAAATCTTCATAATAATCGAGATCTAAAAGCTTTTCTCCTTTTACGATTCCAAGGCTTATTGCTCCGATCCTGCACGTTATTGGGTTTTCTTCGATTAACTTATCCTTTATTGCCTTGTTCACCGCAAGTACAAGAGCTGCATATGCTCCATTTATAGAGGCGGTTCTTGTGCCTCCATCTGCAGATATTACGTCGCAGTCTATCCATATGGTTTTTTCTTCCAATTTAAACAAGTCTATGCAGGATCTTAAACTTCTACCGATCAATCTTTGAATTTCTTGACTTCTGCCATCTATTTTGCCCTTTGATATATCTCTTACCTTTCGATTCTTGGTTGCTCCTGGAAGCATTGAGTATTCACAGGAGAGCCACCCCATTCCCTTCCCCTTTAAAAAAAATGGAACTTTGTCTTCTATCATGGCTGTGCATATTACTTTTGTATTGCCACATTCAATTAACACAGACCCTTCCGGATTGGATGTATAGTTCAAATTTATTTTCATTTCTCTGATTTGGTTATTTTGTCTTTTTGTTCTCATGAAATCCTCCAAAAAAGAACCCACCCTTCCACGATGTTTCGCTTCGGATGGGCTTGTTGTTTCGCAACACAAGAGATTAAATACCTCTTTTACATTTCAACATATTCATTTACGTAATTATTTATGCCCTTGTATATTCCCTCTGCCAACTTTTCAAGATATGCATCATCTATTATATATTCATAGTCATCGGGGTTTGACATAAATCCCAGCTCAACAATAGCAGAAACACACTTTGTCTTATTTAAAACTACCAAGTCCGGTCTGTTTTTTATTCCTCTGCTCACCGAACCCGTTTCAGCTATTAAAGATTTCAATAAAGCTGATGCGAAATGCTTTTGCTCAGTTTCTTTTATCTCTACATTTTTTTCATGGGCGTAGAGCACTTCTATGCCCTTTGCTTCTCTGTTTTCAGATGAATTGAAGTGTATGGATATAAATAATTCAAAATCTTCATTATTTGCGATATTTGCCCTGTCAAGCAGTTTCACATATTCGTCTTGATCTCTGGTCGTGGCGATTTCATAGGGACTCGATGCCAACTTTGCTTCAAGAATTTTTGCCACTTTTAAATTCAAAGCTTTTTCCTGCAATCCCGATTCCACAATAGCACCGCTATCTTTGCCTCCATGCCCCGGATCTATCAATATGGAAACCTTGCCCACAGGCTTTATTTTTTTATTGATAACTCTTTCTTCTTTCTCTTCAAAATCGATACTCAATCCTGCTGCTTTGTACTGCTCCTTTTCAGATTTGGATTCAATCTCGTTCATCTCTTTTTTTTCGATATTCGAAACAAAAGTTCCATTTGACGAAGCACTGGTTTTTATTGGCTCTGAATTTTTCGTATATTCAGATTTGTCATTATTTGTATCCGATTTTTTTTCTTCTTGAGCAGGTTCTGTATTTGTTGTTATGGATGCAACTTTAGGTTCAACTTTTTTAGGTGCTTCTACCTTTTTTTCAGCTAAACTATTTGGAGGATTTAAATCTTCCATTTTTTCCTTGCTTGAGTACACTGATGCCGTCTGTGAATCATTGTCCCAGGAAACTTCATATCCTAAGGTCTCAGTCAAAAATCTCAGAGGTACCATAGTCTTGGTTTCAGCTTTAGGTTCCTTATAAGATGTAAATCTGGGAATTGAAGCGTCGTCTATCTTTTTCTTTTCGCCGTCAATATATACTATATTCGAGTCTATTTTAAGCAATACATTTCTGTCTTTATAATCGATAGTTGCATTCTTCAACTTGTCGTTCCATGTAACCTTTGCACCTAAGCTTTCGACAATTTCTCTCACCGGAACAAAAGTCTTGGAATTTTGAGAATAGGGTTTGAAGTCACAGAACAATTTCTTGCCGTCGATCATGACATTGACTTCGTATACTTTTGTGTTTTTATTATTAATATCTACATAAAAATCCGAATCTGCATAAACTTTGCTGCTAAAAAATATCAAAAACATTATTAAAAATAAAGTTGTCTTTTTCATACTCCCTCCTATGCTATTACAGTTTACAATATTAACAAAATTATGTCAAATTAATTACAAAACTCTGTATAGTTCGTCAGGAGAAATTTCCGATAAAACCATTTCGCCTTCACTTGATACTACCGTTAAATTTTCGCCTTCTTTGATCTTTCCGACTTTTGTAACAAGTATCTTCCTTGATTTACATTCTTCTTTAAAATTATTAAAGTTTTTTTCAGGCATTATAAATATCATGCTACCTGAAGAAATCAGTCTGTACACATCCAATTTAAAGTGCTTGGCGATTTTCAAAGTTGAAGCCTTAACAGGGATATCATCTTTATTTACCACAATATTTTTCTCAATTAGCTTACTTGTTTCAGTCAAAGCCCCATATACTCCCCCTTCGGTTATATCGTGCATGTGCCTTACTCCGTACTTGACTGCGATTTCAGATTCTTCCAGAACAGAGAGTAAATTTACAGAATGTTCCAATTCATCTATTTCACTTTCAGTTAAAATATCTTTGACTTCGTCTTTTTTGCTACTGTAGATAATCGAGCTGCCTTCTATGGCTATATGTTTGGAAATTGCCACTACATCGCCAACCTCTATCTTTGTGTAATCCAATAAGTTCTCTTTTTTAACTCTGCCTATGGCGGTGGCTGTAATTATGATTTTATTTACTGCGTCGGTAACTTCCGTATGACCTCCTATAATGTCTAAGTTCAGCTTATTACACTCCTCATTAGCTTCAACAACTAATTCATTTAATTGTTCTAAATCGGCATCGGGCGGTATCAACACGCTGAGCAATACTCCCACAGGCTCCGCTCCTTGACAGGCAATGTCATTTATGGACACATTTATGGACAGTATTCCCAAGTTTTTATCCGCTCCCGTTATGGGATCTGTGGAAGCAACTATTAAATCTCCTCCAAAATCCATAACGGCCGTATCTGCACCTATCCCTCCGCCATGGAGGACTTCTCTTCTCTTCAAATCTATATTTTTAAAGATGTAGTTGTTTAATTGTTCATTGGTTAATTTACCTATTTCCATCTTTACTCCCCAAATTTTACTTCTATTTTAAAATTCAGCAAATTGTTTTCAATCTCATTATTTATTATTTTCAACTCATATTCAATATTTTTTATAATATCTTCCACAACTTTTTTAGATTTGGCAATACCGCTTATGTAGAGCGTTCCGTTTCTGTAATCATAGCTTGTGAAAAGCAAGTCGTCATTTTCGATTTTCTCAAGCTCTATAAATAAATTTTCAAAATTTTTATTATTTTTTATTTTTTCTTTTATATTATTTTCTTTCCTTTGTTTTTCTAAAAGAGTCTCATTGTCTTCCTTTAACTTTTCAATATTAATACCTTCTATTTGCCTTTTCAAATTCCCGTGCTCTTCGTTTAAAGCGACTATCTCACCTTCTCTATCGGCTAAAGTCCTATTTAAATAAAAATATAAAGATGAGTTAAATATTAAAAATACAAGCAAAAAATATAATATACCTTTGTTCCTTTTCTTCTTTTTATCTATAAAATTAAACTTTTCATTGAGATCCATATCTCTTATGCCTATACCGAATCTCTTTGCACCGGTATCCACAAATTGGCTTATGTACTTCTTTGTAATATCAAAAAGTGCACTTCCAAAAAAAGTAGCTGTGCCTTTACCCAGCATATTTGCCACTAATATAGTCTTTTCATAGAGTATTATATCCGATCTTTCTCTTACTTTCATCTTGATGTTATCATCAATTTCGTAGTATTTTCCATCAAGTATATTCAACAGACTGTAATATTCCAGATCTAAGTCTTCAAGCAGATTTTTAAATTCATTTATATACATCACTTTGACTCTATTGCTCTTTAATATGCATATATTGCTAAGACCGAAGAAAATCATATTTTCATCGTCTTTTATCCTAAAAATATCTCTTATGGAATAAATCCCCAAGAGATTTTTATTCAGCCTTTCAAATATCTCAATGTAGTCCTTGAGGACCTTTTTTTCTATGAGCCTTGCTTCCACGTGGTATTCATTGCCCGATTCAACATAGTCATATTTTGTATTATAATTGTCAATATCCACCGGCAATAAGCTTTCAAGTTCATAATAAACCATTGAATGAATATCCTCTTTTTTAATTTTAGGAAGGGATATTTCGTAGCTCAAAAACTTTGAAGATGGACTGATTATGATGAAATTTTCCATAGGATTATTTTCAAAAAACTTTTTAAAAATATAAAATAAATTATTTTTGTCAATTATTTCAAAATCTTCTATTATAGATTTAGGTACCTCAAACTCGATATCTTTATCCTTGGCAAGAATTTTTATCGACAGATCTTCAACTATTACAATATTTATGTTTTCAAGTCTTTTCAATGAACTCATAACATCACTCCGAATATACTCATGGATATATAGGGACAAAAAGCAATATCATCTCTTAAATCCTTCTTATTAAAAATAATAAGAATTATACTGAATATGGATGCCAATACAAAGGCATTTCTAAAAACGGCAAATGCGCTGAACAAATCTTTCGCAAAAAATCCCGACAATGCACCCAGAAGTACATCCGCCTCGCCCATTGCATCGCTTAATTTATATATGGAATAATACACAATTAACAACATCATCATATTTGCAAGGGGAATTACTAAAACCGACTTAAAAATCAAGTTGTGTATTAACTCCAAAATAAACAATGCCAATATATCAATAATGTAAACTTCCTTGTGCTTCAAATCCGTAAAAGAAATTAAAAGCAACAAAATAGATTGAATCACTCTTATAAAAAACAATGTGGAAATTTCGTATTTTAAGTATAAAAGACAAAATACAACAGCTGTGACCACTTCATATGCCGGAGTTGCAAGAGGTATCTTCTCTTTGCAATTTCTACACTTTCCTCGCAATAAGATATAGGAAACAACAGGAACATTTAAATACAGCGGTATAGTGTAATGACAACTTTCACAGTGCGATCTGCCATATATGAAATCTTTTATATTTTCCCTTCTGTATATGAAAGCCCCGATTAATGAGCCGATGAAAGTCCCGGCGATAAAAATAACAAAAATCATCAATATTCACCAGTTAACACCAATTTATCTCCTTCTACTTTGAGCATGCCCGGTGTGACTTTTATCTCCTGATTTTCTCCCAATGTAATAGTGAAATCTCCCTTTGAATAAGCCTTTGCAGGTTTTGGTAAGCTTCCTTCAAAATAATCCTCCAAGTCCTTCATACTCACTGTAGTTGCATCTTCATTTTCCATAAGGTAAAGTATTGCAGCGTTTTTAATTTCCTTTACATTGACATTGTGTGCAGCTGCCTGTGCACTTAAATTTGACTTTGTAAATCTGGGTATTGCCACTGATACCAATATCAAGATAATGGCAATTACAATGACTAACTCAACTAATGTAAATGCTTTAAATTTTCTTTTCATAACTCACCTCATATGTTGTTTACTAAATCAAACATCGGCATCGCCACTGAAATTACTATAAATCCCACAAACAAAGACAATACAAGTATTATTGCCGGTTCAAAAACAGCCAGGAATCTCTGTTGTCTGATTTCTATCTCATACCTATAATAATAACTCAAAGAATCAAGTATTTCACTTAAATTTGATGATTCTTCTCCAATTTTCAACATCGATTTGTCCATTTCAGAAAATATTTTGGAATTTTTTAAAGATTCTGACAGACTAAGTCCCTTGTAGATATCCTTTGCAGCTTTCTCCAATGTTTTACGCAAAACTGTACTTTCCACAGAGACAGCCATTATATCTATGGATTCCGCTACAGTCGCTCCTGACTGAATGAGAAGTCTCATCATGCTGATAAAATTATTTATTGAATTCATCTTATAAAGATTGCTCTTTAATTTTAATTTATCCAAGTGCAATTTACCCTTTTCCCCATTAAAGTAAATGACGGATATCAAGAGAACAAATAAGAAAATACCTAAAATCAGTATGAAGTTTTTATTGATGAAATTTGAGATTCCAAGAAGTAATCTCGTAACAAGAGGGAGCATCGTACCCGAATCTTCAAATATGGATTGAAATGTGGGTAAAATATGTAAAATTAAAAAATTAACTACTAAAATAGTCACAGCCACCAATATAATCGGATATATTAAGGCATTCTTTATCTTCTTTTCAAAAATTAGTTTATTTCGGTAATATTCTGACAGGTTCGCGAATATCTCCGGCAAATTTGATGAGTTTTCGCCGATTTTCACCATGTTTACCAAAAGCTCGGGAAATATTGTAGTATTACCGAGGGCTTGGCTCAATGTATTTGCAGATACTAAATCCCTATAAATATTATCTATTATTTTTCTTTGCTTGCCTTGGTACATAGCTTTTAAAATTTCAAAGGATTTAACTGTATTGATATTGGATTTTAAAAGAACATACAACTGATATAGAAAAATATGCAGGTTTTCTGCATAAAAAGGTTTATCAAACAATTTTATATCTCTGTTCAGTTCAGATTCTTGTGTTATTTTTACAGGTCTCAAGCCCTGTTCTCTTATTTTGGAGAGCACTTCTTTGTCATTACGGGCTTCAACTTCACCCTTTATGATGTTATTTTCCAAATCAAGTGCTTTGTACTTAAATCTCATTTTCACCTATGGTTATGATATTTTTGTATACTTCGTCCAGAGAGGTTTCCCCCTTTAAGAGAAGTTCCTTCATGGATTCTTTCAAAGATACCATTCCTCTATCAGTACACAGTTTTCTGAACTCAGACAGACTCATACCGCTGCTTATGGCTTCCCTTAAAACATCATCTATTATCAACACTTCATATACTGCAATTCTCCCCCTGTATCCTCCGGAACATTTATCACATGATGAGGCTTTATATATATTCATTCGTTCATCGTAGATATCCACATATCTGTGCTCTTCTTTTTTGCAGTCGCAAAGTTTTCTCACAAGCCTTTGAGATATAACACCTATTACACCCGCTGAAATCAAGTAGTTTTCAACTCCCATATCCGTCAACCTATATACAGCTGATGGAGAATCATTTGTATGCAGAGTACTCATTACAAGATGACCTGTAATTGATGCTCTGAGGGCTGTTTTTGCAGTTTCCAAATCTCTGATTTCCCCCACCATTATCTTATCGGGATCAAGTCTAAGTATGCTCTTTAACCCCAAGTTGAAATCCAGACCTCTCTTTTCGTTTATCTCTATCTGATTTAGCCCTTCAACTCTGTATTCGACGGGATCTTCAATAGTAATTATATTTATTTCCGGGTTTTTCAGTTCCTTTAAAAGAGTTATCAAAGTGGTGGTCTTGCCACTTCCAGTAGGACCAACATTCAGTATCAATCCTCCCGGTTGTGATATTAGCTTGCTCACCAATTGCGATTGTCTGCCGGTCAGTCCTATTCCCTCTCTTGTGAAATCCACAACTTCTCTGTTAAGTATTCTTAGCACCACTTTTCCCGAATATATCGTGGGACTTATGGCAACTCTTATGTCTATTGATTTATTTTTGTATTTATAGGTAAATCTGCCATCTTGAGGTACATTTTTTACAGTGTAATCCAAATTGGACAACACTTTTATTCTATTGGTTACAAGACCGCCGGTATATTTTTTTAATTTATATATGTCTTTGAGTATTCCATCCACTCTGAGCCTAATTAAAGTATATTTATCATAGTTGTCCATATGTATATCCGACGCCTTATTCTCTATGGCATACTCGATCAACAGGTTCACAAATTTAACTATCCTAGAATCGTCATCTTTAATTTTACTTTCATCGCTTTCATTCTCGGAAATATCTTCAACAAGACCGCTAATAGAAGATATATCTTCTTTGGAATATACTTCATCTCTTAAACGATTTAAATTCTCGCTGTCACACAGCATGAATTCAATATCCCCTTTTAACAGTATTTTTAAGGAGGACTCAACATTGCTGCTGATTTCCTCCGCATAAAACACATATTTATTTGCATGAGCTTCCTTTGGAACCACATTGTATTTTATAGATAGATTTTTATCTATTATCCCATAAAGGTCTGAATCTTTATTAATCATCGCCATTTTCCCTATAATCACAGGTCGCATTGCTGCATTTTACAACTTTTTTATTTTTGGAATTCATTTCCGTTAAGATACTGTTGCATTTAGGACATTTCCTATCAATAGGTTTATTCCATGATACAAAATCACATTCAGGATAATTGCTGCAACCGAAAAACTTTCTACCCTTTTTGCTCCTTTTTACAACTATATCTCCATCTTGGCACTTAGGGCATTTCACCCCTATTTTTTCAATGAGAGGCTTCGTATTTCTACATTCAGGAAATCCCGGACAAGCTAGGAACTTTCCATACCTACCCATTTTTATTACCATATTTCTACCGCATTTATCACAGATTACATCAGTTTCTTTATCTCTTATTTCAACTTTTTCAACATTTTTATCGGCAACCTTCAAGTCTTTTTCCAGCTTTTTATAAAATTCCCCTATGAGCTTTTGCCATTGTAAGTTGCCCTTTGCAATTTCGTCAAGTTCATTTTCCATATTTGCAGTGAACTTCTCATTTATCAAATCCTTGAAATTTTCACGAAGCAATTCGTTCACCGCTATTCCCAACTCTGTAGGAAATAGCTTTTTGTTTTCTAAAACCACATAGTATCTCGAAAGCAACGTGCTCATTATAGGTGCGTAGGTTGAGGGGCGCCCTATTCCCAAATCTTCAAGTTTTTTGATCAAAGTTGCTTCATTATATCTGGCAGGCGGTTGAGTGAAGTGTTGAGTTTTTTCAATGGATTTTGATTTTAGAGTTTCATCTTCTTCCAAATCAGGAAGTATATTATCCTTTTCTTGGGTGAAATTGTATACTTTTAAAAATCCGTCGAATTTTATTTGCGAGCCTGAAGATTTAAATATTTGGGAATTATTGGATATCTCAATGGACATGGTGCTGTACAAGGCTTCCTTCATAAGAGATGCTACAGTCCTCTTCCAAATCAAATTATACAGTTTGAACTCATCTCTTGACAGAGAATCCTTTATGCTCTCAGGAGTTCTGTTTACATCTGTGGGTCTTATGCACTCATGGGCATCTTGCACGTTTTGGGTCTTTTTAGATATAATCCCCTTACCTGTGTAGTTTTCACCGAATTTTTCATCTATAAATCCTAGAATTCTGTTCTTTGCATCCTCGGACATCCTTGTGGAATCTGTTCTCATATAGGTTATGAGTCCAACTTGTCCTTCCTTTGGAATGGAAACACCCTCATACAGATTTTGAGCAATCATCATGGTTTTTCTACTTGTAAAGTTTAATTTTCTGGAACTTTCCTGTTGCATAGTAGATGTGGTGAAAGGTTGCGACGGTTTTTTAGTCCTTGTACCCTCCTTTATTTCCCTTATTACAAACTTTTCCGGATCCAACTTGCTCAATATTTCATCAGCTTGCTTTTCGTTGGTTATTTCTACCTTTATGCTTTTATCACCTTTTAACTCTCCGTAGTATTTTGATGAAAAGCTTTTTCTGCTCTTTTTAAGAACAGCCTCTATTTCCCAATATTCTTCAGAGACAAACTCATTTATCTCGTGTTCTTTATCACATATGATTTTAAGAGCTACAGATTGCACACGGCCGGCGGAAAGGCCATTCTTTATCTTGCTCCACAAAAGAGGACTTATCTTGTATCCGGTAAGTCTGTCCAAAATCCTCCTTGCCTGTTGAGCATCGACCAAATCTTTGTCTATTGATCGGGGCTTCTTAATCTGTTTTCTTATAGTGTCTTTTGTGATTTCATTAAAGGTGACCCTGGCTTCTTGTTCCGGTGCCATGTTTAATATGTGGCTGAGGTGCCATGATATGGCCTCGCCCTCTCTATCTGGGTCAGTTGCAAGAAAAACTCTGTCAGCCTTAGCCGATTCTTTTTTCAATTCATTTATGATTTTCCCCTTACCTCTAATATTTATATATTCAGGTTCAAAATTATTATCTACATCTATTGCAAGTCTGCTCTTGGGAAGGTCTCTGACATGTCCCACTGAAGCTATGACTTTGTAATTGCTGCCAAGCATTTTCTTGATAGTCTTCGCCTTTGTAGGTGACTCGACTATAACTAAATTTTTAGCCAAATTTACACATCCTTATTGTTATTAATAAACAACTTAATGATATCAGTTAATAAAGAGTGCTTCAAGTTTTATTTTTATTCCTTATTTTATTCTTCGGAAATTAAAAAAGTCTACCACCTGTAAAATAGGCAGTAGACAGATTAATAAACTATTTAATTATAAAACCCTGGTCGCATTTACATATCTGTTTGTATAGTAGTCTTCACTTAATTTTGAAACGACCACTTTGCTTTGTCCGCTGGATGCATGTACGAATTCATCATTTCCCATGTAAATTCCAACGTGTGATACTCCGCTTCCCGAAGTATTAAAAAATACCAAATCTCCCGGTTGAAGTTCAGATCTTGAAACTTGTTTTCCGTATCCGGATTGTTCCCTTGATGATCTGGGAAGATTAACTCCCATTTGGTTCTTATAAACTGCATATACCAATCCCGAGCAGTCATATCCCGCTTTACCGGTATCACCATACACATATGTAGCTCCTAATTTATCAAGAGCAGATTCAACAGCAATCTTTGCCTTTTCTGAAGAATATTCCACATTATCTGATTGAACCTTTTCTACATAAGACATCTTTACTTTGGTTTCTTCAGCTTTTTCTACCTTTTCCAAAGTAACTGCTTCTTGAGGAATTTCTACATCGAAAGTTTCCTTATTTTCTGAGATGAGTTCCAAAGCTTCAATAGAAACTGTTCCTGCTGTGCCGTCTTCACATTTGGCTTTGATAAATTCCTCATCTTCTGAAAGTTGAACTAATTCTTCACCTATGAATAGGTTTCTTATTATTTCTTCTTTATCATTTTTAATAGTTGCATTTTTTACAACTTTAAATGTCTTTGTTATTTTTTCCGTTAATTGAACTTTTTCATATGGTACTGTCACTTGTGCCTTGCCTTTTTGTACTATGTAACCTCTGTCAGATGAATTTATTATGTTGGCTGTTTCGCCTACTTCAAAATAAATTTTATTACCGCTGTAAGTGGTTTGAACATGATCACTGACAAAAACGCCTGTATCCTTTAGACCTAAAAATGAAATCACACATAGAGCCAATACAGATAAAGAACCTTTTTTATTAATACTCAAGTCTGAACACTCCCTATATAATAATTAATTCTTTTAAAGTATAACAAAATAGTTACAAAAAAGCAAGAAAAGATTACAAAAATATTAAACTAAGTTTAACTTTTTTGTAATCTTTAACTTTAGTAGTTTGAGTAAATCTATAAGCTGCGTTCTGTTTCGTCAATCATCTATCTAGGTCTATTGTCACCAATAGACTCAAGCGACCTACCTACCGGCAAATGCGAGCAACATTTGTTAGTCCTATTTCGGTCTTGCTCCAAGCGGGGTTTACAGGTCAATATTATTACTAATATCACGGTGAGCTCTTACCTCGCCTTTCCACCCTTACCTCTTTCGAGGCGGTATATCTCTGTTGCACTATCCTTAGGGTCGCCCCCACCAGCCGTTAGCTGGCGCCTTGCTCTGCGGAGCGCAGACTTTCCTCATCTTTCGATGCGATTGACCAATTTACTCTTTAACATAGTACCATTTATGCTTTTATAAATCAACTTCAAAATCCTTATTCGTGTATTTATAAATATCTATGTCGAATTTGCTTTTCAATTTTTTCTCTATTTCATCCAGTACTGGTATTTCTCCTTCGTGATGTCCTAAGTCAATTAAACACAGATTTTTCTCATAAGCTTTTTGTGCCTGATGATGTTTAATATCACCTGTTATAAACATCTGCGCATCTATTTTCAATACATCATCTATCAAGTCAAATCCTGCTCCTGCACAAACTGCTACTTTAGATATTTCATTTGGAATTTTTCCGTATATCTTCAACTTGTCGTTAATATGTCTTAATTTTGATACAATTTCTTCAAAATTGTAGCTTTCATTATTTTGTGCATACAACCCAATAAAGTATCCTTTATCAGTAAGAGATAAACCTCTTGGATCATTTAACTCCAATTTTTCAATGATTTTATAATTTACTCCGTCCTCAGCTATATCAAGAGATGTATGTGCACTATAGAGACTTATGTTGTTTTTTATGAGTTTAATTATATTCTCTCCCCTATATTCACTGTCTGATATTGTCTTTATTCCCTCAAAAAATAAGGGATGGTGAGTTATTATAAGCTTTGCTTTCCTTTTTATCGCTTCATATACAACTTTATCTGTCAAATCAAGTGCAAGTACTATAGACGAAACTCCTTGTTCTTCAAATGCGATCTGATATCCGCTGTTATCCCATTCTTCCTGATATTCTTCTTTCGCCCAGTTTTTTATATAATCTACTATTTCTCTTGCTTTGTATTCCATAGTAACCCCTCATACTCTTCAATTAGTTTTAAAAGCTTCAACTCTCGCTTTTCTATCCTTTCACTCCTTGGTACTTTTGCCAGTTTATTTAAAATATTTTTGTTGTATTCTATTTCCTTAAACAAAAAACTCTTGAGCACTTCATCTCTTCTTTTGTAGCAAATTAAAGGAATTTTATAAAAAATATCTTCTCGCATATTTATTTCTCCTGTATATTTAGCCACAATTATTTCAAAAAACCTATCATCTTCATAGATGATGCTCTCTTCGATTATCTCAAAACCTTTTTTACATAGGTACTCTCTGAGATTCTCAGAAGCTTGCATCGGTTGAAGAATTATCTTATCCATTTTTTTTGCAATTTCTATCTCTTCTTCTATTAAATCTGAAATCAAAATGCCACCCATTCCTGCTATAATAAGATTATCCACTTCTCCGGGATTTAATACCTTCAGACCGTTGCCGGTTCTAGTTTCGATTTTATCTTCAAGTTTGTATTCTCTTACCATGTCTACAGTTTTTTGTAGAGATCTTCTTGAAATATCACTTGCAATGACCCTGTCGCTTATATTTGTGTTCACAAGAAAAATTGGCACGATTCCATGATCTGTGCCAATATCTGCAACTTTTTTCCCCTTATCTACATAACTCGCTATTTTTTTAAGTCTTTCAGAAATATTAATCATTCTAGAAAATCCTTCAATTTTTTACTTCTACTGGGATGTCTTAACTTTCTCAAAGCCTTAGCTTCGATTTGTCTTATTCTCTCTCTTGTTACGTCGAATTCCTTACCGACTTCTTCGAGGGTGCGTGCTCTTCCGTCATATAATCCGAATCTTAAAATCAAAACTTTCTTTTCTCTATTTGTGAGAGTTGTTAATACCTCATCCAGTTGTTCCCTTAAAAGTGTGAATGTAGCTGCATCGGACGGTGACAGTACTTCATCATCCGGTATAAAATCTCCCAAGTGAGAATCTTCTTCTTCTCCTCTAGGCGTTTCAAGAGATACAGGCTCTTGGGCAATTTTTTGTATCTCCCTTACTCTTTCCACATCTAAATTCATTTCCACCGCTATTTCTTCAGGTAAAGGATCCCTCCCGTATTCTTGAACTAATTGTCTTTGAACTCTTACCAATTTATTTATAGTTTCAACCATGTGCACAGGTATTCTTATAGTTCTGGCTTGGTCGGCAATGGCTCTGGTTATAGCTTGGCGAATCCACCATGTAGCATAGGTGGAAAACTTAAATCCCTTAGTATAGTCAAATTTTTCCACAGCCTTCATAAGACCGAGATTGCCTTCTTGAATCAAATCTAAAAAGCTCATGCCCCTTCCCACATATCTTTTTGCAATTGACACCACCAATCTCAAGTTTGCTTCCGCCAGTTCCTTTTTAGCACCCGATTCTCCGCTTTCCATTCTCTTGGCGATTTCTACTTCTTCATCTCCTGTCAGCAATGGAATTTTACCTATTTCCTTTAAATACATCCTTACAGGGTCATCGACGCTTACTCCCTTCGGTACGCTCAAATCCTCCTTGGAAAGGTCGCCGTCCTTGTCTTCGTCTTCATCTTCTTCTTTTATTTTTTTATCTATTTTTTCGTCATCTAATAATTCGATGCCGTCATTTTCAAAATCTTGATAGAGATTATCCACCTCATCGGAATCCATGGGAATTTCTTCAAGCTCGTTAACTATTTCTTCATAGGTTAAATTTCCCTTTATCTTTCCTCTTTTCTTTAATTTTTCAATGATTTTACTTTTTGAATCAGTATTTTGCATGTCTATATTTTCCATTTCTGCATTAAGATTCTTCATCTAAGCATCCTCCTCAATTAGAAAGATTGAATTTGTATATTGATATCATCTAATTCTTTGATTAATTCCTCGATACTGTATCCGTCTTCATAATCAGAATTTTTTGATTCCAAAGTTCCTATTTCCTTTAGAATTTTTTTCCTTCTATTTTCTAAATTATCTCTTTTTATAGTGTCGATAATCTCCCTTTTAGTTTCATGAAAATTAACTTGGTTTAAATTGATTTTTAATATTTCGTTTTTAAACTCTTCCGTTATTAAACTTTCCTTGGACAACTTATCGAGAAATGAATTTACGTTCATATTATTGAGCTTGTAATATTCATTAAGTTCTTCAAAAATAATTCTACAATACGCATTTGAAAACTCATGAGAACTCAAATTCCCAGCTATATATGCATAGTCCCTTTCGCAGTCAAGAGCCACTCTGATTAAGATATATTCAGCTAAATTTCTTTTGTTGTTTTTTTTGATTGTGACAGGTTTTATTTCAGGTTTTTTGAATCTGCTTTTCTCTATATTTTTAATTTTATTGTTTTTAATCAGTATATTTATATAAGATATTATTGCGTTTTTTGAAATGCCATATGACTTGGCGATTTTGTCGCCATATACATCTCTTTCAATTGGATTTTTTACTCTTGACAACAATTGAGCAACATCACTGGTGAAACCGCTTAATCCCTCAGAAGATTCTATATTGTAATTTTCTTTTATTTTTATGATTCTATAGTCAAGATAGGTCTTTGCTTTATTGAGCTCCATCTCAAAACTAAGTTTTCCATACTTTTTTACATAGTCATCAGGATCTAAGTTTTCAGGCAAAGTGACTATTTTCGGATATATGTTCTTCTCAATCAGTATATCAATTGCTCTATTTGTAGCCTTTATCCCGGCATTATCCGAATCATAGCATATATATACTTCTTTTGAATATCTCTTTATCAAGTCTGCCTGATTGGGTGTGAGAGCAGTCCCAAGGCTTGCTATACTATAATTGATACCACTTTTGTACAAAGATATAACATCCATATACCCTTCTACCAAAATTATTTTATTTCTTTCTGTTTTTTCAGCGATTATGTTTAAATTGTAGAGGTTTTTACCCTTGTTAAATATTATAGTATCCTTTGTATTTAGATATTTGGGCAATGAATCGTCCAACACACGCCCTCCAAACCCTATTACTCTTCTGCTTGTATCTACTATAGGAAACATAATTCTATTTCTAAATCTGTCTATATATGTTCCCTTTTTACTTTTGACCGCCAGATTAAACTCTTCAAGTTCTTCCTCTTTGTATCCCTTTGCTACCAAATGTTTAACTAAACTGTCCCATGAGTCCTGTGCATATCCGATTCCATAGGCGGCTATGGTGCTGTTGTCTATACTTCTTCTCTGCAAGTATTCATAGGCCCTTTTATTATTTCTCAAATTATGTAAAAAAAATGTCGCCGCTTCTTTATTTGCTTTATATGCTCTGTTTCTTTTATCTGAAATTTCTTTGTTGAAACTGCTTGAGCCTTCTCGCACTTCAATTCCGTACTTATCGGCGATAAATTTAACCGCTTCTCTAAATCCCAAATTTTCTCTTTTCATTATGAAAGTTATTTGATCTCCACCTTCTCCGCAACCGAAACAATGAAATATCCCCTTGCCAGGGGATACGGAAAAAGAAGGAGTTTTTTCGTTGTGAAAAGGGCATAATCCTACGTATCCGCTTCCGCTTTTCTTCAGATCTACATAGCCGGATATCAAATCGTATATTCCAACAGTACTCCTTATTTCATCTAATAAATTATCGTCAATTATATAGGACAATCATCTCACCTACTTGCTCCAACCTACCGGGATAAAAATAGACTTATACAATTTAACCGCAAAAGTATCTGTCATACCTGCTATATAGTCGCAAATTATGTCTTCTTTGGTGTGGTCAATATATTCGTATATTTTTAGATTTTCCTCCGGAATTCTGCATATATCCGCAGAGTAATATTCAAATAATTCTCTTATTAAGTGAGATATCTTATCCTCTTCGGATTTAACTTTTTTATTAAGATATACTCTGTCGAACATAAATCCCCTTAATTTCAATGTGGCTTTTTCAATTTCAGGTTCCATTGTTATATAATCTTTGTGATAGCTGCTTTTTACCACAGAGTTTATCATGGTGTTTATTCTTTTTGAATTTGTATCTCCCAAAATTTTCACCAAATCCTTAGGTAAATCGCTTTTTTCAATTATACCTGCCGATGTAGCATCATCTATATCGTGATTTATATAGGCAATTCTGTCGGCATACTTTAAAATTGCACCTTCCAATGTCTGTGCCTTATTTTCTCCCGAATGGTTCAGTATGCCGTCTCTTACTTCAAAGGTCAAGTTTAAACCCTGTTTATCTCCCCTACTTGCCAAGAAATCAACTATTCTTAGAGACTGTTCATAATGTCTGAATCCCTTGGGGTTTAATTTGTTCAACACATACTCTCCGCTGTGCCCGAAAGGTGTATGACCTAAATCGTGCCCCAGCGACATGGCTTCAATTAAATCTTCATTGAGTTCGAGGGCTCTTGCCATAGTTCTTGCAATTTGGGATACTTCAAGAGTATGAGTGAGCCTGGTCCTGAAGTGATCCTTACCGGGAGAAATAAATACTTGAGTCTTATGTTTTAATCTTCTAAAGGCTTTTGAATGTAGAATCCTATCTCTATCTCTTTGAAAGTCTGTTCTCAAATTGCATTTTTCTTCTTCAAAGCATCTGCCTTTAGATTCATCTGCAAAGCTTGCTGCTTTGTAATACATTTGATGTTCTTGTTTTTCTCTCAAAATTCTATGATTCAACATTTATCACCTTATCGACTACTTGTTGCTTTCAACATAGTCTATTATTATTCCAGCTGTTTCTTCCATAGCTCTGTCCGATACATCTATTACTATACATCCCAACTCTTCCATTATTTGTTTTGAATAGGAGAGCTCCTCTTTAATTCTACCAAGATTTGCATATTTTGCATTCCCCGACAAGCCAAGAGATTTAAGTCTTGCTTCTCTTATTGAAATTAGTTTTTCAGGATTGCATGTCAATCCGATTACTCTGTGTACGTCTTTTTGGTATACTTCCTTAGGAACCGGCACTTCGGGAACCAGTGGTATATTTGCAACCTTGTATAGTTTGTGAGCAAGATACATGGATAAGGGCGTTTTAGATGTTCTTGAAATTCCGATTAAGCATATGTCCGCCTTTTTTGCTCCTCTGGGATCTTTTCCGTCGTCATATTTTACAGCGAATTCTATGGCTTCCACTTTTTTAAAATAATTTTCATCCAGCCTTCTTATAAGTCCCGGCTCTCTGCGAGGAGGATATCCCACGATTTCTTCAATTCTTGCCATGGGTTCTTTCATTACATCTACGGTCTTTAAACCCAATTCCCTTCCCTTTTGTTCTATATAGTCGCTGGTCTCGGCAACTACATTTGTGTATACTATCAAGCTGTTTGGATATTTTGATGCATCTTGAAGGATGGGTTCTATATCTTCAATGGTGTTATGATAGGGATATCTTTTTATTTCAAAATCATCGGTTTCAAATTGTTTTACTGATGCTTTGGCTATGAGCTCTCCTGTTTCTCCTATGGAGTCAGATATTACATATATGGTTATTGCGCTATCAGACATAATTTCTCCTTTATTCTTCACTTGCAAGTTCTACAAATAAACTGTTTACATTGGTCTTGGTAAATCTTCCCACCACTTTCAGTTTATTTGCTTTTTCATCTACAACTTTAATTACAGGCAAAGAATCCACTTCCTTTTCCTCTATGAGCTTTGCGGCTTCAATGACGGAAGTATCTTCTTTGACATAAGTTATGTTGGGCATTCTGGTCATTATGAGAGCTACAGGGGTGTTTTGAAGATCAAGCTTTCCCAAGGCGGCTCTTAGCAGATCTTTTCTGGATACAATGCCTGCCAGGTATCCATCTGTGGATATGAACACGGAGCCCATGTTGTCCATGAACAGTCCAACTATGACATCATAGATGGATATGTTCTCATCCATTACCACGGGCACACTCATAGTGTCTTTTACCAATATTTTGTTAACTTGCTTGGAAAAGTCATTAAATACGGTCTTTCCGGTATAAAAATATCCTACCTTAGGTCTTGCTCCCAAAATATTCAGCATGGTAAGAATTGTCAGATCAGGTCTTATTGTAGCTCTTGAAAGATTTAATTTCTTTGCAATATCATCACCTGTAATGGGAGCTTCTTTTTTTACAATTTCAATTATCTCAAGTTGCCTATTTGTGAGATCCAATATTTCACCAACTTCTATTCAGTAACAATTTTTTCTATATCAAAAATTCTGTTACATATTTTATCTATTTCATTGAGCATGCTAAGTCTGTTGTTTTTGACTTTTTCATCTTCGGCTAAAATCATGGTATTGTCAAAATAATCATTTATCGGCTCAATAAGTTCTGATAATAAGTCTAAAGCTTCAGTATAGCTTTTCTTTTTAATTAGCTCATCGACATTCTTTAGAACTGTGCTTTGTTTTACATATAGAGTTTTTTCAAATTCATTTTCAATGAGTTCTTCATTAAATTCCACATCTTCAGTTCTCTTCTTATTCAGATTGTGAACTCTAGTCAAGGCATCTATTAAACCCTTTTTGTCTTCTTTAAAATACTTGTTCATTTCATCCGCTTTTTTAAATATTGTGGATATATAGTTGTCGGCGTTTATTACCGCGTCTATTATATCGTATCTTATATCGCTGTCCTGAAGTATGGTCTTCATTCTACCTTTTATGAATTCTATAAGCTTATTCTTTGTATTATCATAATCAAATACCAGAGTCATGTCATCTGTGTAGTAGAACAAGCTTGAATCTATTAAATCTTTCAAAGATATATTCCACGCTTTTTTATTAATTATATTTATCGTTCCTATAGCAAGTCTTCTAAGCGCGAAAGGATCTTGAGAACCTGTGGGAATTTGATCTATTGCAAACAGTCCGCAAATGGTGTCTAGCTTGTCTGCTATTGCCAAAATTGAGCCTACTGTAGATTGAGGTAATTCATCTCCTGAAAATCTTGGCAGATAATGTTCATAAATCGCTTGAGCTACAATATCCTCTTCTCCTGAATTTGTAGCGTAAATCGAACCCATGACCCCTTGCAATTCTGTAAATTCTTGGACTGTCTTGGTCACAAGATCCGCCTTGGACAAATAAGCTGCTCTCTGTAATGATTCTATGGTCTTTTCAGAAACTTCCAAGTCTTCGCCTATTTTAATGGCAAGTTTTGATACTCTCAAACTCTTGTCATACATACTTCCCAATTTGTCTTGGAACATAACTCCCTTTAAAGACTCTACGTATTCTTCCAAATTTTTGGAAGTGTCTTCTTCATAAAAGAATTTCGCATCTTCAAGCCTTGCATCAAGAACTTTTTCGTTTCCTTCTATAACGGTTTCTATGTGTTGATCATTTCCGTTTCTGATGGTAATAAAGTATGGCAACAGCTCCTTTTTTGAGTCAACTACGGGTATATATCTCAAGTGTCCTTTCATTGGAGTTACTAAAACTTCCTTGGGCAGATTTAAATATTTTTCCTTTATTTTTCCTACAATGGGATTAGGATATTCTACTATATATGTCAATTCTTCAAGGAGAGCTTCATCTTTTTCTACTTCTCCTCCCAATGTTTTAGCAAGCTTTTCCGCTCCGTATTTTATCATATCTCTTCTCTTGTGTTGATCGAGAATGACATAGTTGTCTTCAAGGAGTTTTTCATAATTATCAACGGTGTCAACTACTATATTCGATGAACCCAAAAATCTGTGACCTCTTGTTATATTGGACACACCGATACCTTCAAAATCAAAGGAAACAACTTCATCATCTAAAATAGATACCACCCATCTGATAGGTCTTGCAAACCTTATATTTTTTCCGCCCCATTTCATGTTTCTCGGAAAACTTATGGACTTAATCAAATCTGCTAAGCTGTTCTTTAAAATTTCAGAAGTTTTTATTCCCTCTTTAAATATATTAGCATAAACATATTCAACGCCCTTGATTTCTTTTATTAAAATATCATCAACAGTTATGTTTTGTGATTTCATAAATCCCATTAGAGGTTTCGTAGGATTGTTTTCTTCGTCGAAAGAAATTTTCTTTGCAGGTCCCTTGACTTCTTCATGTATATCTTCTTGATTCAATGCGATACCCTCTACTATCAAGCTGAGTCTTCTAGGTGTCGCATAAACCTTTAAATTTTCATAAGCTATTTTATTTTTTTCAAGCATCTGCGATGCCTTTGTGCTAAAGTCTTTAATGGCGCCTTCCACATATCTTGATGGTAGTTCTTCAACGCCGATTTCAAGCAAAAATTTATTCATCTTTGCCTCCTTCTCCTTTTAACAGTGGATATCCCATTTCTTCTCTTTCCTTCAAGTATTGTATTGCTACCGCTCTTGCAAGATTTCTCACCCTGCCGATATAACCCGTCCTTTCAGAAACCGAAATTGCTCCCCTTGCATCCAAAACATTGAAAACATGCGAACATTTCAGACAATAATCATATGCCGGTAAAACTAAATTTTCATCTATTATTCGCAAAGATTCTTTTTCATAGATGTTGAATAATTCAGTCAGCATATTTATATCAGCTTTTTCAAAGGAGTATACTGAATGTTCATATTCTCCCATCTTGAATACATCTCCGTAGGATATGTCTTCGTTCCACATTATGTCGTAAACTGAATTGACATTTTGCAAATACATGGCTATTCTTTCTAAGCCATAAGTAAGTTCTGCAGATTCAAGCTCGCAGTTTATACTTCCTACTTGTTGAAAATAAGTGAATTGGGTTATTTCCATGCCGTCAAGCCAGACTTCCCAACCAAGACCCCACGCTCCCAATGTGGGAGATTCCCAGTTGTCTTCTACAAATCTTATGTCGTGAGCCAGCACGTTTATATTGAGCGCTTTCAAGCTTTCAAGATAAAGCTCCTGTACATTATCCGGCGACGGTTTTAATATTACCTGCATTTGATGATGTTGGTAAAGTCTGTTGGGATTTTCACCATATCTTCCATCAGCGGGTCTTCTCGAAGGTTCCACATAACATGTCCTCCAGGGCTCCGGTCCCAAGGACCTTAAAAAAGTGGAGGGATTCATGGTTCCGGCACCTTTTTCAACATCATAAGGTTGCATTATAATACAGCCTTTCTCCATCCAATACTCTTGTAAATTTTTTATTAAATCTTGGAAATACATCTTTTCCCCCTAATTATATAAATAATAATGAATTAAAATTTTCTATTTCTAAATTATACTTTATATAGTTGACTATTATTTCCTGCAACCTTAAAGCCACTTCATCATCAATTTCAAAATCTATTTTATCTAAAGAAGTATATAATAATTTATTTAAATAGTAAACCTCTTTTTGACTTATACTATATCTTATTCCTTTAATTTCACTCTTATCTGTTATCCCGCCCTCTTCTATTGAAAATAACATACTGCCTTCTCCAATTTCCAAATTGGGCCTGTAGCCGACAAAGGATATGAATTTCAATTCAAACGCCATTAAAATCAGATTTAACTTTTCTCCCTTGCCTAAACATAGAAGCGCCTTTTGCAACAGACTAAAAACCTTTGTGTTTTTCTCACCTTCAAAAAAAGACTTATCGACCAATTCCACCAAGAAATAGGCAAATATCATACTGTCATAGTTATTTCTAAGGTCATAGTTGGAGTTTATTATCCTAGAATTTTTTATATAGTAAAAAGATCTTCCTTGAGATAAGTCCACAGTTGAATGAGAGAATACTGAAGATACGCTGACTATAGATGAATTTGCCCTTAGAGCCGCCTTTGCCATTATGCTGATTTTGCCCAAATCCTTGGAAAAAACTTTCAATATCTTGCTGGAATTTCCATGTTTTTGATCTCTTAGTACTATTATTTCAGTAGTTGTGGTTTTCATATGAAATATCCGAAATTATTGAGGTTGTTTTCCTTTTCTCTCCATTTCTCTTTGACCTTGACCCATAGCTTCAAATTAATTCTTATATCCAAAAGATTCTCTATTTCCTTTCGTGAATTTATCCCGATTTTTTTGATCATTGAGCCTTTGTTTCCAATTACTATTTTTTTGTGGGACTGTCTTTCCACATATATGGTAGCACTGATATCTACAAGGTCGGTGCCTTCTCTATACTTCATTTCATCTACAGTAACTGCAATTCCGTGTGGAATCTCTTCGTCCAGAAACCTTAAAGTCTTTTCTCTGATTAATTCCGCAACTATAAACTTTTCCGGTTTATCTGTGACCATATCTTCAGGATAGAATTGAGGACCTTCTTTCAAATAAGAATACAATACTCTTAAATATTCATCTATTCCGTCATTTTTCAGTGCCGATATGGGGATTATTTCATTAAATATGCCTTTTTCCGCATACATTTTTATTATTTCAAGCAATTCTTCCTTTTTCACTTCATCAATTTTATTGATGAGAAGTATTATGGGCACAGTAGATTTCTCCATTTCAAGTTTTTGAATTATTTGAGAATCCACCCTGCCTATCTTTTTGGAGCAATCTACGATGTATGTGATTAAATCCGCATCCTTTAGTGCCGATTCCGAAACCTTGAGCATGTAATCTCCCAACTTATTTCTGGGACTTTGAATTCCCGGCGTATCTAAGAATACCACCTGCATATCCTCAGATGTATAAATGAAGTTGATCAAGTTCCTCGTGGTCTGTGCCTTATCTGAGGTGGCTGATATTTTTTGTCCTATTAAATTATTTAAAAAAGTGCTTTTACCCACATTGGGTCTTCCAATTATACTTACAAATCCCGATTTAAACATTTTCATCTCCTATCAAGCGAAAAACTGTGCGGCAATATATCCTCGAAAGAATATACTTTATAGTCATCTGCAGAATTAGCAATTATTATTTTTGTATCGTCTTCAAATTCTCTGATTACCTGTCTGCAGACTCCGCAGGGAAATACGTCCTTACTATCTGACGTTATAACTATCTTTTTTATTTTTCTTTTTCCCTCCGACACAGCTTTGAAAATCGCAGTCCTCTCTGCACAATTCGTTGGGGAATAGGCGGCATTTTCGATATTACAACCGCTGTAAACAGCCCCGTCCTCCATCTCCACGCTGGCACCTACTCTGAACTTTGAATAGGGAGAGTAGCTGTACTCTTTAGCTTCCATCGCTATTTTTATCAAATCTTTAATTTCCATATTCCCTCGCTATCCAAAAAATTTAAAAATAAATACCGCAACACTTATGCCGAGTATTGCACCTGTTATTGCTTCACTTACTTTATGGACTCCGGTTTCAACTCTGCTCTCCGCAACAAGAAAAGCAATTCCGAAAGAGGCGAAAGTTATAAGAGCTTTTTCACTCACTAACGAAATTATTGTAGCTGCACAAAATGCCAGAGAAGAGTGCCCGGATATAGCTCCTCCTTGAAAATAAGTTCCTCCGTTTTTTTGTGCTCTTAAATACTTCCCTCCCACCGTCAAAATTAAAACCAAAATTATAGCTATAAAACTCAAGTGCTCATTTGAATTTTTTATTTTATTGACGAGCAAATCTCCTACATTGGACATCCTCTCGAAAAATAAAAGATAACCCACTACAACTGCATTTATAGAGGAAATTAGAACTGCTCCTGCAGAAACGTCCTTTATGTATTTTGCAATGGGATTGTACTCTTGAACTATTAAGTCCACAGTTCTTTCCACCGCTGTATTGAACATTTCACTTGCCACTACAAAGGTTATGGCAAAAATCAAAAACAGAAATTCAACTCTGCTGAAATTCATAAATAAGCTTATCACTATGATAAGCACAGCTGCCAAATAATGAAATTTCATGTTTTTTTCCGTTCTCAATGCGGAAATTATTCCCTGAACGGCAAAGTTAAAGGATGATATAAATCCGCCTTTCTTCATTTCGATCACCTGTGTATTTGAAGTTTATCCATGATTATATTCTCTTTGCAGCGCATGATGTTTTTATCTTCCTCATTTTCATGGTCGTATCCCAACAAATGAAGAATCGAGTGAACTGTAAGATATGAGAATTCCCTTTCTACCGAATGTCCGTATTCCTCGGCTTGAAGCAAAACTCTATTGGTATTTATGACCACATCCCCCAGTATCCTTTCCTCAATTCTAAATTCGTCATCTATGGGAAAAGATAACACATCTGTTACTTTATCCACATTTCTGAAATCTCTATTGAGCTCTTGTATCTCCTCATCTCCCACGAAAGATACACTAACCATAGTCTCCTCCGTTATATTTTCCTCTTTTAGAGTTTCTATTATGGATTTTTTTATTAAATCCGTTATAATTTCATCTATATATACGTCATCTTGTCTATTGTCGAAAAAAATATTCATTTTACTTCCTTTTGTTTTTTTCATATTGTTCGTAAGCTGATATTATTCTCTGAACCAAGGGATGCCTTACTATGTCGTGATTTCCCAAGTACACCATTCCTATTCCCTTTGTGTTTTTTAATATATTAAGCACAATTTTGAGCCCGGATGCCTTTGAAATGGGCAAATCTGTTTGAGTTATATCTCCGGTGATTATAGCCTTTGACCCATATCCCAATCTTGTCAAAAACATCTTCATCTGTTCATTAGTAGTATTTTGTGCCTCATCCAGTATTACGAAGGACGAATCCAATGTCCTGCCTCTCATATATGCCAGAGGGGCTACTTCTATCTGATTTTTTTCAACATATTTATTGTAATTTTCATGACCAAGCATTTCAAAAAGTGCATCATACAATGGTCTTAGATAAGGATCGACTTTCATTTGCAAATCTCCCGGTAAAAACCCTAGGCTCTCTCCTGCCTCAACAGCCGGTCTTGTGAGCACGATTCTGTTCACTTCTCCGTTTTTAAAAGCTCGTACAGCCATAGCCATAGCCAAGTAGGTTTTCCCCGTACCTGCCGGACCTATTCCAAAAACCACATCATTGTCCTTTATGGTGTCTATATAGTTTTTCTGCCCGAGAGTCTTTGCCCTTATCGGTTTGCCCATAGAAGTATAAAGTATGGTTTCTTGCAATAATTCCATCAGAGAATGAGCTGTTTTGTTTTTAATTAGCGTTGCCGAATATTTAACATCATTTAAATCCAAATACTTTTGAATTTTTAAAATTTTGATCAGATCATTAAAAAGCAGTCCAGCTATCTCTACATCATCTTCACCTTGTCCTCTTAAATTTAAAAACCCGTTTTCAAATTTAACTTTAATTCCAAAGGATTTTTCGATGTAATTTATATTTTCATCAAGTTTACCTGACAGTATACTTAAAACATTTGAATTAAGGCCTGATATATCTATAGATTTTTCGAACATTATTACCTCCAATTATTTATTAATGATACCATATTTATCCCCTGTTTTTCAATTATTCAAAAAGAAAAGGAAGCCTTACGCTTCCTCTCTAACTGAAATAGGTTTGTCAAGAATCTCCTTCATTATAATCGCCCTTACCAAATCATCTCCACCGAAATAATCTTGATTGAAATTCACATCCAATTGTTCTTTTTCTTCATGAGTATTTACCGGGCTGTAGTCAAACCCGCTCCCCACATCATCCTTAAAGGTATTGGTGTCGATTTTAGGTGGCTCTTCGGTTTTAGAGCTTATAAATTCTTTTTCGACAGATTTACCTTTTGATTTCATGAGCTTTTTAACTTTTTCTTTATCTTCAGGCGACAATGCATTTATAATTTCATTTAAGGCACCCGTCAATCTTTGTTCTTCTTTTTTCTTTCTTTTTACATTTTCCTTTTCAGTTTTTTTATGATTTACTATTTTTTCTTTTTTTCTTGATCTGGAATCAGATATTTTTTTATTTTGCTCGGTTTTCTTCTTTTTTTTGCCTAATCTATCTAAAAATATAGAAAATAAAATGAATACAATGAGTTTTTCCATAGAACATCACTATTTCTTATCTTTGCTATCATTTTTGTTGTTGGTTATCTTTGAGATTGATTCCCTCATATCCGTATCAGAGCTGATATTTCTCATCTTATAGTAGTCGATTACGCCGAGATTGCCGTTTTTTAAGGCTTCTGCCATTGCAAGCGGAACTTCCGATTCAGCTTCAACTACCTTTGCTCTCATGGCTTCAACTTCCGCCTTCATTTCCTGTTCTCTTGCCAGCGCCATGGCTCTTCTTTCTGATGCCTTAGCTTCCGCTATTCTCTTGTCAGCTTCCGCTTGATCAGTCTGCAATCTTGCGCCTATATTTCTGGCAACATCGACATCTGCAATATCTATTGATAGTATTTCAAAGGCTGTTCCTGAATCAAGTCCCTTTTCCAGAACTACTCTGGATATGGAATCAGGATTTTCAAGCACCGCTTTGTAAGTATTAGATGAACCCACTGTCGTTACTATACCTTCTCCAACTCTGGCGATTATGGTTTCTTCTCCGGCTCCCCCTACGAGTCTGTCTATGTTTGCTCTTACTGTAACCTTTGCCTTTACGACTACTTCTATACCATCTTGCGCTACTGCGGAAATATTTGGAGTTTCAATTACCTTTGGATTTACAGATACTTGTACCGCTTCCAATACATCACGTCCAGCAAGGTCAATTGCAGCTCCTCTTTCAAATTGTAAAGGAATATTGGCTCTTTCCGCCGCTATTAAAGCATCGACGAGAGTGTTTACATTTCCCCCTGCGAGATAATGGGCTTCCAAACTTGATACGTCTAAATCAAGTCCCGCCTTAGTGGCCTTTATCATCGGGTTCACAATTCTGCCCGGTCTTACCCTTCTGAGTTTCATACCTATTAATTCTGAAATTTTTATCTTTACCCCTGAGAAAAAGGCTGTGACCCATAATCCCACAGGTACAAAGGAAAAAAATAAAATTATCAGGACTATTATTAGTATAATAGAGCCTCCTCCAATAATATTACTTAGCATATAATCAAACATCCGATGTCCTCCTTACATAAATTTTTTGTGAAACTATCTCACAAACTTCCACTTCAACATCTTTTTCTATAAATCCTCCATATGCGATGGCTTCATACTTTTCGCCATCAACTTTAATATACCCTATCGGTCTTAAAGTTGACACAGTAATTCCTATATCTTTTAATTTTAGATCAGGTTTTTCATTGCTGTAGTATCCCGCTTCTGTCGTCGAGGACTTTGTAAGGGTAAATCTTTTGAACAAATTAGATTTCAACCCTTTCTTTATTAAGAATATTCCGAAAATAATAGTTATTATAAGCGATATTGAAAGTGATGTTATTGCCGTTTCTATGGATCCAAGAGCAAGCACAATCCCCATTACCACTGCGATTATCCCGGATATGCCCGCTATCCCGAATCCAGGAATCAGTATTTCAATGAATATAAGTCCTATCCCAAGTAAAAACACGAACACCGAATACCAATTGGAATGGCCTGATATGATGTTTCCTATGAAGAATAAAGAGAAAGATATTATTGAAATTACTCCTCCAACTCCAAAACCAGGCGAGAAAATCTCAAATAAAAATCCCATCATTCCCAGCATTAAGAGAACAGTTGATATACTTGACAAAGAAATTAAGCTGACAAATTTTTGAGATATGTTCATTTCCGCAATCTCAACATTATCATTTGAGATTCCAAGTTTTTCCCATAATTCATCTATATTTTTAACAACCCCATCTGCAACACCGTATTCTGTTGCCTCACCGGCTGTTAAATTGACAAGTTTTCCCTTAGGTGACAGCGAGTCTATAATGACATCACTGTCTGCCATGGCTTCAATAACTTCAGAATTTCTTCCTCTGTATTGAGATGTATCTCTGAGCAGCGACCTCCAAAAGGATATGTTCTTTTCCGTCTTGGGAATAGTTTCTGCCGATCCGATAGTAGATGTGACATTCATATAGAGTTCTTCGCAAGCTATGGACAACAGCACTCCTGCAGATTCAGCCTTGTTATTTACATAGGATACGGTTTTCAAATCTGTCCTGATTATCATGTTTTTTATCTGCTCTGCCGAAAAGACCGAACCTCCGTAGGTGTCAATTTCAAACACAAGCACATCTGCTCCTTCAGCTTCCGCCTTATTGATGCTTTCCTTTATAAAGCTCACTGTGGAATTATTGATTTCGGAATTTATAGGGATTACATATGCCTTTTCCGATTGTGCAAACACTTTTGTACTCAACAAAACAATCATCAACATCAGAGCAATATAAATCTTTTTCATATTTCCTCCCCGAAAAATAAAACCCGGATTATTTACCGGGTTTACTTAACAAATTTTGAGCAACTTTGCTGACCATCTTTCCATCTGCTCTTCCCTTGATCTTGGGCATTACATGCTTCATTAACAGACCCATGTCCCTTGGAGAATTAATATTGTTTTCATCTATGACACCTTGTACAATGTCGATTAATTCTTCCTCTGTAAGTTGTGCAGGTAAGTATTCAAGCAGTATTTTTATTTCTTCATTAGTTTGATCAATTAAATCGTCTCTGTTGCCTTTTTTGAATTCTTCGATTGAAGATCTCTTTTCTTTAAGCTGTTTAGCGAGAATATCAAGAACATCCTGGTCGGTTAATTCAATTCTCTCATCAACTTCTCTTTGCTTAATAGCAGCACGTACCATAGTAATGGTATCTTTTTTCATTTTGTCCTTATTTCTCATGGCGGATTTCAAATCTTCCATAAGTTTATCCTTTAAAGACATATCAACACCTTCTTTATTAATATCTGGAATGTTTCTTTCTACGTGCTTCTTCAGATTTTTTCTTTCTTCTTACACTTGGTTTTTCGTAATGTTCTCTTTTTCTGTACTCTTTTAAAACTCCACTAGTAGCACATTGTCTCTTAAATCTTTTAAGAGCATTGTCAAGAGATTCATTTTCTCCAACTCTGATTTCTGACATTGCTTCCCCTCCTCTCGTAGAAAAGAGTAGTCCTATAGGACCATTTCTTAATAATTATATCCTATTCCATTATCATTTTCAATTATTTATTTATCAACCCGGTGGCCATTGCATACTTCTGCCGCCTAAAAGATGAAAATGCAGATGAGCTACACTTTGTCCACCGTCTTCTTTAGTATTTGCCACAACTCTGTATCCCTTTTCAAGGTTGAATTCCTTTGCTAAATCTTTCACCTTTAAAAGAATGTGAGATAAAAGTTCTCTGTGTTCCTCTTCCACTTCATCTAAAGAGCTTATGTGAAGCTTAGGTATTATCAGCAAATGAACTGGAGCTTGAGGATCGATATCTTTAAATACATATATCAAGTCATCTTCATAAACTTTGTTCGACGGTATTTCTCCTAAAATTATGCTGCAAAATAAACAGTCCATACTTTCCCTCCTTACAAAATTTTTGCTGCCAAGGTTTCTCCCTTGGTCTCCAATAGTTTTACATCTACTATTTTGTTGTGTATGTTCTCCTGCGAATCTACACTGCACCTTATATAATTCGTAGTATATCCTAAAAACTTGCCTGGTTCAATTTCTTCTTCAATTAAAAGAGCTTTTTTCAATCCGAGATTGTTTTTTGCAAATTCTTCCATCAATTTTTCATTTATGTCAAAAAGAGCATCGGATCTTTGTATTTTTATATTTCCATCCACCTGATCGGGCATTTTAGCAGCAACAGTACCTTCTCTTATGGAGTATTTAAAAATATGAATCCTTGAAAATCCGACTTTTTCTATAAAATCACAACTCTCCATGAAATCTTCTTCGGTTTCTCCGGGAAATCCTACTATTACATCTGTGGTGATACCGGCATTGGGCATATACTTCCTTATGAGCTGCGTTTTTTCATAGAACTCACCAGCGGTATATTTTCTGTTCATAGCTTTTAAGGTTTTGTCACAGCCACTTTGCAGGGACAGATGAAAATGATCACAGAGCTTATTTGTCTTAAGCGCTCTTTGCATAAAATCCTCAGAGATAATTCCCTGCTCAACGGAAGAAAGTCTTATCCTGTCAACCCCCTCTATCTGCGCTATTTTTTCAATTAAATCTATAAGTCTTATATCGCCTAAATCATATCCGTAGGATCCTACGTGAATACCCGTCAGGATGATCTCTCTGTATCCTGCCGTCGCAAGTTCTATTGCTTCCTTTACAGCATCGTCAATATGTCTTGAACGTATAGAGCCTCTTGCATAGGGAATTATGCAATAACTGCAAAATCTGTTGCATCCATCTTGCACTTTCATATAGGCTCTTGTCTTTCCCTCTGCAGTTTTTGTTGTTATGTGTTGGAAGCAGTGATCTCCTTTTAGAGATCTGACTATGTTCAGTTGTTTCTTTTCCTTTTCAAATTCTTCGCAAAGGTCCACTATTTTGTTTCTTTCCGTCGTTCCCAAAATTATATCCACGCCTTCAATCTTTGAGACGTCTTCGGAAGAAACTTGTGAATAACATCCCATAACCGCTACTATTGCATCAGGGTTGTTTTTCTTCACTCTCCTTATGGTCTGTCTCGATTTTCTGTCGGATATGTTTGTGACAGTGCATGTATTTATCACATATATATCAGCGTCTTCGCTTTCGTGTCCGGTGTGTTCATATCCTCTTGCAGTAAAAAGCTCCGATACGGCTTCTGATTCATATTGATTAACCTTGCAACCAAGGGTCATAATTGAATATGTCTTACTGATAATATCAACTCCTTTCCAATGACTGTATTATATAAAAGCTGGCACATATAGCTGCCGTTTGTGCTCTTAAAATCCTGTTCCCAAGAGAAATGACATCAGCCCCCGCATTTTTTAAGAACTCAATTTCCGCATCTTCAAACCCTCCCTCAGGACCTATTATGAGCAGTATATTTCTTTCCTTTGTTTCCTCTTCAAATCTTAGTATCTTTTCACTTTCATAAGCTACTATTATTTTTTTGCCTTCACTTATTTTTACTATGTTCTTTAAATCCATAGGAGCGTGAACTACGGGTATCACATCTCTTTTTGATTGTTTTGCTGCCGATTCCACAATCTTTTCCCAGCGGAGCAACTTTTTATCTTCTTTTCCTGCGATATTCGAAACCACTCTTTTAGTGTAAAGTGGATAAAATTCTTTTACACCAATTTCAGTGGCATATTTTAAAATTTCTTCGGTGCTGTTATTTTTCAAAATTCCGAATGCCAAGGACAGATTCACTTCGCTTTCATTTTTTTCTGTAATTTCATCCAGCTTTTTCAGAAAAACTCTGTTATCTTCTATATTGTCTAAAGACGCGATGAATTTCCCATTGGCTGCGACTATTTCCACTTTCTCTCGCTCGTCAATTCTCAGGACATTAAGAAAATGATGTGAATCTTCTTTGCTCAATTCTAAGCGATCTTTAAAATTTTTCTCTGTAAAAAATCTAAACATTTCTTTTACCTACTATAAGAACCCATTGATTTTTTTCTTTGATTTCCAAAATTTCCATATCCTGCTTTTTCAAGACGTCTTTCATAAATTCAGTCTTTTCTTTTATTATACCTGAAAAAATAAACATTCCGTCTTTTTCCAAATGTTTATTTAAATCAGGCACCATTTCCGAAATTATCTCGGCTATTATATTGGAAATTATTATATTCGCCTTTCCCTCGACTACATCAAGTAGATTACCTTTATAAACTTCTAATTTATCTCCCACACAGTTAAGTTTCTTGTTGTTATTGGTTGCAGTGATACAGTTTTCATCTATATCCACACAAAGTGCAGAACTTGCGCCAAGTTTAAGAGCAGCTATGCCAAGTATTCCACTTCCACAACCTATGTCAAAAACCTTATCGCCTTTTTTTATATATTTTTCAACAGCTTCAAGGCATAGATAAGTAGTTTCATGCATTCCTGTCCCGAAGGCCATCCCGGGATCTATTTCTACAATGGCCCTGTCATCTGCATTGTCGTAGTTTTCCCAAAGAGGTTTGATGGCGATATTATCTCCGACTTCAATAACATGGTAGTATTTTTTCCAATTGTTTGCCCAGTCTTCATCGTCCTGTTCCTCTAGAGTAACCTCTCCTAAGTTTTCAGATTCAATGCCAGCTTTTAGCTTTTCATATTCCTCATGTTCCTTAGGTGAAAAATATATTTTTAATAGAACTTTCCCCATTTCTATTTTGAAAATGTCATCTTCTATAAAATCCCAACTTTTTTCATCTTCATTTAATTCATCATATACTTGTTCACCGTATTCTTCATAAATAAAAATATTTTTTGAATTTAAGTAGTCTATTAATTTCTCTCTATTGTCTATATCCGAATTTATTTTTAATTCAATATACTTCATAAATCTCTCCTTACAAAAAAATAGACAAAATCCTCAGATATTGTCTATTCAAAAAATTCTTTAACTTTACTGAAAAATCCCTTTTCTTCCTTTTCCGCAGTATTACTTTTATTTCGCAGTTCTTCCAATAGGGATTTTTGTTCATCAGTTATTTTCTTTGGAATAATTATGTCTACAGTAAAATATAAATCTCCCTTTCCCGAGCCTCTGACCTTGCCAACTCCTTCATTTTTTAATTTAAAGGTCGTGCCTCCCTGTGTTCCCTTAGGCACTTCGAAATCAGTCAGCTTTGTAAGGGTGGGCACTTGTATCTTGCCGCCCAGTACAGCATCCATATAGGTTATTGGCATATTGAAATAAAGATCGTATCCTCTTCTTTTAAAGACAGCATCTTCACGGACAGTTATATAAATAAACAAATCTCCACTTGGTCCGCCATTTTCTCCGGCATGACCCTCTCCGTTCATGGAAATGATGGTGCCGTTGTCCACTCCTGCAGGAATCTTCACCTTGATTTTTTTAGAGATGATTTCCTTTCCTGTGCCATTGCACTTGGTGCAAGGTTCTTCTATTATTTCTCCGGAGCCTCCGCATTTATCACAAGTCACCACTCTGATAAATCTGCCGAATGCCGAGGATGTTTGCATTTGAACCTGTCCCGAACCACCACATTTATCACAAGTGTGCTTATGTGTTCCCGGTTCTGTCCCTTCACCTTCACACCTGCTGCAAGTTTCCCTGCGTCTTACGTTTATTTCCTTTTCTACTCCGAAAACCGCTTCTCTGAATTCCAGATTTACATCATATCTTATATCTGGACCTTTTTTAGGACGTTTTTTTTCATAGGAAGTTCTTTCCTCTCTAAAACCGCCTCCGAACATATCGAAGAGATCTCCGAATATATCAGAAAAACCGCCAAAACCGCTGTCTTGATAGTTTTGTTTTACTCCGTCCTCCCCATAAAGGTCATATGTTGCCCTTTTGTTGTCATCAGATAACACTTCATAAGCAATGTTTATTTCTTTAAATTTTTTTTCAGCTTCTTTATCACCGTTATTTAAATCAGGATGATATTTTTTAGCTAACTTTTTATAGGATTTTTTTATTTCAACCAGAGTCGCTTTGCGATCGACTTCAAGTATTTCATAAAAATCTCTCAACATCTCACCCCATTTTAATTAACTATTTTACATCTTTTTACTCAAAAAATAAAGCTAAATCATTGAAGATTTAGCTTTATTGGTTCTTCTTATTCTTCGTCTTCGTCTACAACTTCGTAGTCGGCATCTACTACATCTTCTTCAGGACTCTTTTGGCCTTGAGCTTGATCTTGTGCTCCAGTATTTTTATATAATTCTTCCGATATTGCATAGAAGGCCTTTGTCAGTTCTTCAGTTTTTGATTTTATTTCATCGACATTATCAGAATCTTTAACTTCTTTAAGGGCTTCTATTGCTTTTTCAATTTTTTCTTTATCTTCAGCTTTAATTTTGTCCTTGACTTCTTCAAGAGTGGATTCTGATTGGTAAATCATGGAGTCGGCATTGTTTCTCGCTTCAATCAACTCCTTCTTCTTGTTGTCCTCTTGTGCATACATTTCAGCTTCTTTTACTTTTTTGTCGATTTCTTCATCTGTCAAGTTAGTTGAAGAAGTGATAGTTATCTTTTGTTCCTTGCCTGTTCCCAAATCCTTGGCAGATACATTTACTATGCCGTTTGCATCTATATCAAAGGTTACTTCTATTTGCGGAATTCCCCTTCTTGCAGGAGCAATTCCTTCTAATTGGAATCTTCCCAAAGTCACGTTGTCCGATGCCATTTGTCTTTCGCCTTGAAGCACATGAATATCTACTGATGTTTGGTTGTCTGTAGCAGTGGTAAATATTTGAGATTTTTTAGTGGGTATTGTAGTGTTTCTTTCAATCAATCTCGTTGTAACTCCGCCCATAGTTTCAATTCCCAAAGATAGAGGTGTTACATCAAGAAGAAGTAAATCTTTTACATCACCTGATAATACTCCACCTTGAATTGCTGCTCCAAGAGCCACACATTCATCGGGGTTGATATCCTTTTGGGGTTCTTTGCCTATTAAATTTTTAATACAAGCTTGTACAGCCGGAATTCTCGTAGAACCCCCCACAAGCAGCACTTTATCTATATCGTTGGCAGTCAATCCTGCATCTTTTAATGCATCCGTTACCGGTCCTTCAGTCTTTTTCACAAGCTCCTTTGTCAATTCATCGAATTTAGCTCTTGTAAGATCCATGTTCAAATGTAGAGGACCTTCAGCAGTTGCAGTTATGAATGGCAAGTTAATGTTTGTGGACATTGTAGATGACAATTCTTTCTTAGCCTTTTCCGCAGCTTCCTTTAATCTTTGCAAGCTCATTTTATCAGCCTTTAGATCTACTCCGTGATCTTTTTTGAATTCCGCTGCTATATAATCTATTACCTTATTATCAAAATCATCTCCGCCCAATCTGTTGTTACCTCTTGTGGAGTGTACTTCAAATACTCCGTCGGATAATTCAAGTATTGAAACGTCAAAAGTTCCGCCACCCAAATCATATACCATTATGGTTTGAGCTTCAGTATCTTTGTCTTCTCCATAAGCAAGAGCTGCCGCCGTAGGTTCGTTTACTATTCTCTTTACTTCAAGTCCGGCGATACGTCCTGCGTCCTTTGTAGCTTGTCTTTGTGCATCTGTAAAATATGCCGGTACTGTGATTACAGCTTCCGTTATTTTTTCTCCCAAGTAACTTTCAGCATCTGATTTTAACTTTTGAAGTATTATAGCTGAAATTTCTTGCGGTGTATAAGTCTTTCCATCTATTTTAACTTTGAAGTCGGAACCCATTTCTCTCTTAATTGATTGAATCGTTCTGTCAGGGTTTGTAATTGCTTGTCTTTTTGCTGTTTCTCCAACTAATCTTTCTCCATCTTTAGTAAAGGCTACAACTGACGGTGTGGTTCTGTTCCCTTCTATATTTGGGATGATTATGGAATCTCCGCCTTCCATAACTGCCACAGCTGAGTTTGTAGTTCCTAAATCAATTCCTATTATTTTTCCCATATATTTTCCTCCTTAAGAGTTTTATTTAGATACTTTGACCATTGCCGGTCTTAGCACTTTTTCTCCAATTAAATATCCTTTTTGTAAAACATCTATGATTATGCCTTCTTCTACTCCTTCTTTTTCTTCAACAAGAACAGCGTGGTGTAAATTGGGGTCGAATTTTATATTTTCTGTCTGCATTTCCTTGACATTATTTCTGTCCAGCAGATCTATCATTTGTTTATAGATAAGTTCAACGCCTTCTTTGTATTTTTCGTCTTCAGCTTCAGAACTGAGAGCTCTTTCAAAATTGTCTATGATATTTAAGAAATCCGTCAATACTTTCTTACTCCCAAGTTCAATGTAGTCCTTTCTCTCCTGTTCGGTTCTCCTCTTATAATTTATAAAATCTGCTTGAAGTCTGAGCAAATTGTTCTTTAAAGATTCCATTTCACTTTCTTCTTGGGATTCGGTCTGTTCTTCATCTTTCAGTTCTTCCTGAAGATTTTCTTTTAAATTATCTTCTTGAACATCTTCAATATCTTCAATTTTTTCCTCTAATATTTCTTCAGTGTTTTCATTGTTTAAATTTTTATTGTCCGTCACCTAATCACCTCACAATACTATTTATTGTCTTAGTTATGTTGTAACTAACCATCCATACTATCCTCACGCATTCTCTGTAATTCAATCTCAAAGGTCCTATTATCCCGAGAATGCCGTTGTTTTGATTATTAGACTTAAATGTCGATCTTATTATGGAATTTTCCTTTAATAAATTTGCTGAATTTTCGCTTCCTATAATAACACTAAAATCACTGACATTATCTTCATCATTAATAATCTCCAAAATAGCATTTTTATCTTGTACTAAACTCATAAATTCCTTAGCTCTTTTGACATCAAAATACTCTTTGAAATTCAGGATATTTGTAAGACCGTCATAGTAAAAATTAACTGCACTGACCTTATCGTCAAACTTGGATATTCTGTTTATGATATTGGCAATAAAATCTTTGTAATTTACCAAATTTCCCTTGAGAATTATCTTTAATTTTTCAATTTTATCTATATCTGTCCCGACAAAATACTGATTCAAAGTGTTGCATATCGAATATAGTTCAGGCTCACTTATGAATGTATCAATATCCATGAGCTGATGCTCTACTACACCCTTATTTCCGATGATTATCAGCAATACCGAATGTTTATCTATCTTGAAAAGTTGAATTAATTTGATTTTTGTATCGGGTCTCTTAAAGGATATTAAATAAGATGTACAATTGGTAAGCTCCGCCAAAATTCTGGTTGCATTTTCATATATGTCGCTTATCTTCGTAACTCCTTCAAGAAGCATCGCCTCTATCTCTTCAAATTCCTCTTCATAGTATTCAAAAATCGAATCGTCCTTTACAAGTTCATCCACGAAAAATCTATAAGCTTTGTCGGAGGGTACTCTGCCCGCCGATGTGTGAGGCTTGTTCAGATAACCTAAATCTTCCAAATCCGCCATTTCGTTCCTAATCGTCGCCGAGCTTATCCCCAGATCAAATTCCTTGGTTAAAGTTCTTGACCCCACAGGATTTGACGAGCTGATATAGGAATTTATTATCGCATTTAAAATTTCTATTTTTCTCTTATCCAAGATATCACCTTATTGTTAGCACTCTATCAGATCGAGTGCTAAAGCTTATGCTTATATATTACATTGTTGGTCAAAGATTGTCAAGGCTTTAAAATAAAATTTTTAAATTTATTTGTGGTTTCAACAAAAATACAGCAGATAGAAACTGATCTCTTCGAAAACTCAGTTGTCTATCTGCTGTATTATGAAAATAATCTATTTAATTTTTCTTTTCAAAAAATCCGAATACCACGGGTTTTCCATTTTCCACCATGATTTTTCCTTTAGCAATTACAGTATTGATGTCTAGTGTTTTTTCATCTAATAGATTTAAATCTGCATCATAATCAACTTCTATCCTGCCCTTTGATTTTATCTTCAAAATTCTCGCCGGATTGGATGTAAGTCCCTTTATTGCGATTTCAAGAGGTATATCTTCTCTAAATACGCATTCCTTTATCCCTTCTATCAGACATGATGATGTGCCCACTCCTATGCCCAAGTATTCGCCCTTGTCGTTAAACATAGGGAAACTTCCCTGCCCGTCAGATGTGAACGTGAAGTTGTTCAGGTCAATTCCCTCTTGAATCAATCTTTTGACAGCTTTTGAATATCTAACTTCACCGTATTCTCTCTCCCATAAGTCAGGATCTTCCGCTCCAGAAAAATCACAATACCCTCCACGCTTCATGTATTCAATTCCCTCTTCAAAAAGTTCAGGATTTCTGCCCATATGTGTAGGAAGAAATTGGCTGATCGGAATTTCAGTTTCATTCACCGCTCTGTTTAAATAGTCTAAATTGGATTTTCCGTCACCCATGTGAATATTTACTATACCCGCCTTGCCCGATAACATTCCTCCTACTCTTGCTTCTGATACAAGTCTTACGAATTCCTCAAAGGTAGGTTGAGAAGACCTGTGGTCTGACAATGCAACTTCCCCTACACCGATTATTTTATCCACAGACATTATATCCTTCATTACATCACCGGTGAGTGTAGGTACGGGGATTCTATAAGCTCCTGTGTATACATAGGTGCTTATTCCTTCTTCCTCAAGACCTCTCGCCTTTGCCAAAAGAGAGTTAATGTCTCTTCCTATTCCGTCTGTGCCTATAGTTCCCACCACTGTCGTTACTCCTGCAGTCGTAAATGTGGTCAAAGTTCCCTCAGGTGTCCTAGTTGCGAATCCTCCTTCGCCACCGCCGCCCATTATGTGGACATGGCAGTCTATAAACCCCGGTACCAACACTTTGCCTGTTCCATCTATTTCCGTGATTTCTACACTTTCCGGAACTTTTATTTCAATATCGTCTTCTACAGCTGCTATTTTGTCATTGAATATTAAAATATCTTTTTCCCCGATATAATCGGGAGTATAAGTTTTTACATTTTTAATGATTGTTATCATAAATTATCATTCCTTATTGAAAGTTGATTGATACTGCTATGAACAATACTATACATCCTATTACAAATAGGAACAATTGCATCTTTGCTTGGAATTTCGCCCATTTAGACCAATCAATTCCTGCAACTCCCAAAACTCCTATCAAACTTGCACTTACAGGAGTAAAGGCATCTACGAATCCTGCTCCCATTTGGTAAGCAAGTACAGCAATTTGTCTGGAAACTCCTACCAAGTCGGAAAGAGGTGCCATTATCGGCATTGTAAGAGCCGCCTGTCCTGAGTTGGATGTTACAACTAAATTGAAGCAGCTTTGGAAAATATACATTCCCACC
Organism: uncultured Peptoniphilus sp.; assembly: GCA_964345555.1. GTDB lineage: Bacteria > Bacillota > Clostridia > Tissierellales > Peptoniphilaceae > Peptoniphilus_E. The sequence continues at coordinate 66,131 of CAYFRD010000003.1, forward strand.
GCAGCTATGAACTTAGGCACTCCTTGTAATAGGCTTCCCATGGAGTTAAGTATTGTGTTCAAAGCAGAGAAGCTGTTTGCATCGCTACCGCCCAGCACGATCAGTATTCCCTTTGCCATACCTACTACAACTGCCGTTCCTGCAAGTCCCGCCGCTCCTTTTTGAAATTCAGCGGCCATTGAATTTATGGTCATATCATTTAATTTGAAAATACATGCCGTTATGCCTGCGACAAATCCCATTACAAAGAATTGTGAAGCTATTTCGGGAATGTAGTATCCCTTGGACATTACTCCCCATATGATCCAAATCAATACCGCAAGCATTTCCAATAAAATTATCTTATGTCCCAGTTTAAATTCTTGGGCTGATTTATCTTCATGGAATCTTGTTCTTACCTTATTGTCTATTTCATACATTGGAGACGATGTTGGATTTTTTCTTATCTTTTCCGCATAGTACATCATGTATGCCGCCGCAAGTCCTGTTACTATGAACCAGCAGGCAAGTCTGAATCCCGCTCCCGACAGAACCGGAATTCCTGCAATACCTTGTGCAATCGCCACACTGAATGGGCTCATCCAAGATACAGCATTTCCAACTTGTGATGCAACAAAGGTAACTGTAACCGCAACGATCGAATCATATCCCAGTGCTATTACAAAGGGCACCATGACCATTGAGAAGGGGACAACTTCTTCACTCATTCCGAAAGTAGCTCCTCCCAAGGAGAACAGATAGAATAAAAGAGGCAGTGCCAATCTTTCAAGTCCCTTGGATTTGTCAATAAAGGCATAGATCCCTGCATCTATGGCTCCTGTAGCCATGATGATTTCAAAAGCTCCTCCAACTACCAACAGCAAAGCTACAATTCCTACAGCCGAACCGTACTTATCTCCTGTTACCAAACCTTCAAACACATAATTCAAGAACCCGAATCCGCCGAAATCATCAGTTCCCCAAATTCCTGCAGTCTTATTGAGTTTCTTAGAAGTATCATAAAAGTCTTCTCCGTAAATTTCATACAATACATCATCTGTAAGACCTACTCCGTCTAAATCCCCTTGGGTGAACTTTTGCGGATTAGATGCCATGTATTCATTAAACGCCTCAACGTCAACTTCGTTTTCTTCCAACAGAGCTTCATTTTCTAACAGTTTAGGCAAGTTTCCCGATAAAAATTCTTCGTTTAAATTGTATTTATATCTGAAAGTTTCAGCTCTCAAAACTGTCCTGGTTTTAATTTCTCCTGTTGAATCTTTATACTCTACTTCGTGCGTTGAAAACTTTCCTGCAGGTACCAAAAAAGTAAGTAGCCAAGAAAGTACTACGACTACAAAAATAATTGCATATGTGTGTGGTGTTTTAAATTTTGTTAATTTTTTCTCGCTCATAAACATCCTCCTTATTGTTCATATTATTATAACCCTTTGTAACAATGTAAACAAATACTAAATTTCATTTGCAATAAAACAACGCAAATCACATTTGAATTAATTTTTAATGTTGTTTCTCAAATCTACCCTATTATTTAATTTATGATTAATCTGTGTTAAAATACTTGTTAGTTCAATTTAACTTTTAAAAAAATTACACATTTCATAAATTTATGTCAGGAGAATTAGATGAAAGAGAAAAAAGAAAGCTTTATGAGTTATGTTTTTATGTTTGCCGTAGCCATAGTTTTGGCATTGATAATAAGACATTTTATATTCACCTCCAATATAGTCAGCGGTGTTTCCATGGAACCGTCTTTTCAAGGTAATGACAGACTTATAGCCTTGGTGTTCCCCCTTTATTTCAAAGATCCGGAATATTCCGACGTGGTAATAATAGAATCACCCATTGAAGAAAACAAGGAATATATAAAGAGAATTATCGCAAAACCCACGGACAGCGTCCTCATAGAAGACGGCTCTGTCTATGTCAACGGAAATAAATTAGATGAACCTTACATAGAGCAAGGTGTTGAGACACAAATATACAATGATTTTTCATGGACATTGGGCGAAAATCAATACTTCGTAATGGGAGATAACAGAAATCCGGGCAAGTCTTCAGATTCAAGACTTTTCGGTCCAATCGAAAGAAAAGCCATAAAGGGAATTGTAAAACTTCGTTTTTGGCCTCTTTCAAAATTCGGCGTAATAGGAGGTTAAAATGAGTAACAGACAAAAGTATATAAGAAATTTTTCAATTATAGCTCATATAGATCACGGCAAGTCGACTTTGGCCGACAGACTCATCGAGGACACCGGTATGCTCACAAAAAGGGAGATGGAATCTCAAGTGTTGGACTCCATGGATCTGGAGAAAGAAAGAGGTATAACCATCAAACTCAAAGCTATAAGATTGGTCTATAAGGCAAAGGACAATCAGGAATACATTTTTAACTTAATCGACACTCCCGGTCACGTTGACTTCAATTACGAAGTTTCGAGATCTCTTGCCGCATGCGAAGGTGCTTTGGTCGTAGTTGATGCCTCTCAAGGAGTCGAGGCTCAAACTTTAGCTAACGTGTACCTTGCCATAGACCAGGATTTGGAACTAGTACCCATACTGAATAAAATTGATCTTCCCAGCGCAAGACCAGATGAAATAAAAAAGGAAATTGAGGATATAATCGGACTTGATGCTGAGGATGCTCCGCTCATCTCCGCAAAAAACGGAATTGGAATCGAGAGAGTTTTAGAAAAAATCATAGAAGATATTCCAGCTCCCTCGGGAGATGAAAATGCTCCACTGAAAGCCTTGATTTTCGATTCTTATTACGATAGCTACAAGGGTGTAATTTGCTACGTGAGAATCGGCGACGGAATTGTGAAACCCGGTGACGAAATAGAAATGTACTCCACAGGCAAAAAATTCGAAGTCGTTGAAGTGGGTGTGACAACATCCGGACATATGTCGCTTGATAAGTTATCCGCAGGTGATGTTGGATATATCGCCGCAAGTATTAAAAATGTAAAGGAAGCCACCGTCGGTGACACCATTATAACCGCAGGAAAAAAGAATATAGAACCCTATCCCGGATATAAAAAAGTAGTGCCCATGGTCTACTGTGGAATTTATCCCGGAGAAGGAGAGGAATATACAGCTGTCAGAGATGCTCTTGAAAAACTGCAGGTAAATGATGCTGCACTGGATTTTGATGCAGAAAGCTCCGTCGCACTGGGATTCGGATTTAGATGCGGTTTCTTGGGACTTCTCCACATGGAAATAATACAGGAAAGACTTGAGAGAGAATTCGACTTAAATCTGGTCACAACAGCACCATCTGTTATCTACAGAGTCACAAAAGTTGACGGAACAGTTATTATGATTCAAAACCCGTCCAACTTGCCCAACCCTACGGAAATAACAATGACTGAAGAACCCATAGTAACAGCGGAGATAATGACCCCTACAGACTATGTAGGTTCAGTAATGGAACTTTGTCAAAACAGACGTGGGAAATTCATAAATATGGAGTATTTGGAAGAAACAAGAGCCTTGATAAAATACGATCTGCCCCTGAATGAAGTCATATATGATTTCTTTGATGCACTGAAATCAAAGACCAGAGGATATGCTTCCTATGACTATGAATTCAAAGGCTACGAAGAATCCGAATTGGTAAAGCTCGATATACTCATAAATTCAAACTTAGTCGACGCTTTCTCCATAATAGTTCACGAATCTACAGCCTACAGCAAGGGCAGAAAAATTTGTGAAAAACTGAAAGATGTCATACCAAGACATCAATTTGCTATCCCTGTTCAAGCAGCCATAGGAAATAAAATAATAGCTCGTGAAACCATACGTGCTCTCAGAAAAGACGTACTTGCAAAGTGTTACGGAGGGGATATCTCCAGAAAAAGAAAGCTGCTTGAAAAACAAAAAGAAGGCAAAAAGCGCATGAGAATGGTCGGCGATGTGGAAGTACCGCAAGAAGCTTTCCTTACAGTTTTAAAATTCGATGAAGAAAAATAATTTTATTGAAAATTTATCCACAGATCAAAGAGATTTGTCTCTGTATGTGCACATTCCTTTCTGCGAAAGCAGGTGCCATTATTGCGATTTCTGTTCATCGGTGATAAAAGATGATATTGCTGATGAATATTTTAAATGCCTACATGATGAAATAAAACTGTACGCAAATTTTCTAAAGGACAAAGAGATAGTGAGCATATTCATAGGCGGAGGCACTCCGTCCTCCGTGAACAGCGGACATATAGCACAAACAATGGACGTTATAAATAATCTTTCAAATATAAAATCAGATGCGGAAATCACCATAGAGATGAACCCCAACTCCGCAAGCATTGATAAAATAAAAGACTATTTAAAGGCGGGAGTGAATAGATTTTCCTTAGGAGCTCAATCTTTCAAGGATCATCTGCTAAAAAAAATAGGTAGAATACACAAAAAAAATGATATTTTAAACTGTGTTGAAGATTTGAAAAATTTAGGTGTTGAAAATTTCAACCTGGATTTGATGTTAGGACTTCCCTCTCAAAACTTAAAGGATATCGAAAACTCCATAGACTGCATAGATTTCCTAAAACCCAAGCACATTTCTTACTATTCGTTGATTCTTGAAGAAGGAACCCTCTTATACGACAATCGGAAAAAATATGCATTTCCCGACGAAGTCGAAGACAGACAAATGTATCATTTTGTACGCAATGAACTTGAAACCTTAAATTACCGTCAATATGAAATTTCAAATTTTGCTTTTGAAGGATACAAATCTGTGCACAACCTGAGATATTGGAAGCTGAAAAACTACTTGGGATTTGGAATGTCATCTCATTCAAACATTGACAATACAAGATTTTGGAATACGACAGATTTCAATGAGTATTTTAACGCACTCAATACAAAAAACATTCCGGTATCATGCTCCGAATTTTTGACAAAAAAAGACAGATTAAACGAATATATAATGATGGGTTTAAGATTAAATGAAGGACTTGACATTAACTTAATTGAGAAAAAATTTGACATCAATTTTTTAAAAAAATATAAAAATCCCATAGAAAAAAACATTAACTTGAATTTAATTTCTATGAATGATAAGAATTTAAAGCTAACCAACAAAGGCATGGACCTTTGTAATAAGATTGAACTGGATTTTTTTAAGTGATATCTTGCAAATTTGTATGCAGTATGGTAGAATTTTAAAAGCGTAAAAATCGTGGAGGTGAATTACATGGCAAATATTAAATCAGCTTTAAAAAGAATTGAAGTTGCAAAAAGAAATGCAGCGCGCAACAAATCTATAAAAACCGGAATAAAAACTGAAATCAAGAAGTTTGAAGGAGCATTGAGTGCGGGCAATATCCAAGAAGCAAGAGAGTTTTTAAGAACTGTTGACAAAAAACTTAAAAAGGCTGCGCATAAAAATGTAATCCATAAAAATGCGGCGTCCAGAAAATTATCAAGCTTAGCTAAAAAACTAAATAAATAATTTTCCCATTGTAACATCTTTGGATTTAAGATAAAAAGCCTGAGAAAATTCACAGGCTTATTTTTATTGCGGAAATAGACCCGCTACGCCGAGGTTTCTCATGCGGTCAAAAGAACGCATCGCAATTCAAATCTTAAGAGGTGCTACAAATTGAACTAAAAGAACTATTGCGAGCGTATATAGGCATAGGTTCCTACAGATAATTAATATAAATATTGAAATTATATCGACAAAATAGTAAATGGCGGGCGTGGGCTACCCTCCCTAAAGAAATGAAGAGACTGTGAAATAATTTGTGTATGAGTAATCCTCCTCTTAAGGTAAAATATA
>CAYFRD010000004.1:0-67820 GCA_964345555.1 uncultured Peptoniphilus sp.
AACACCCTATGAAGTTTATTATTCAACTGTGTTGCACTTAGTTTGACAATTCAAGTATTTATAAAATCATAATTCTATATAATCAAATTATCTTCAAATAAAAAAGATTACACTTCCATGTAATCAAATTTGTGGTGGAGGTGGCGGGAGTTGAACCCGCGTCCGAAAACTCTTCACAATTAGTTTCTCCGAGCGCAGTATAGTTCTTTTTATTCGGTCTGAAACTCGAACTTACACGATTTTCAAACTATATCACCATGAGTACCCATCTCGCTATGATGAGCTTGCGAGACTTCGTGTCCCACGAATTTGACACCTTATAAAGACTGTGGGGGGTTCAATATAAGATGACAGCCTCTTAGGCTGCTAACGCGTAATTTTCGTTATCGTTTATTTTTTTTGAGACTTTTAAAGTTGCTTCTCACAACTGCTCGCTGCTAAAAGCTCCAAATCCCCGTCGAAGCCAGTTTCACCCCCGTGATTGGTATTATCTATTATAAGTTAAAGAGGCTGTTAAGTCAAAAATAATTTACCTTTCAATTTGTATAGCAGATATCCAATTGATGCTCCTATCGCATTTAATATGAGGTCGTCTATGTCAACGGACCTTCCAACAAAGAATTGAATGGTTTCTACCAATATACAGATAACCACAGTGAATGCTAAAGTCCTTTTGTAACTTCTCAAGTCTTCGTATAACAATGGAAGCATAAATCCCATTGGCACGAATATGAGCACATTTCCCAATATATTCAGCACCGCATGAAAGGTTCCTGAATATTTTATATAGCTCTTCACGGTTTTAAAGGGAATTAAGTTAATTCCCCAACCTCCTTGAACTATTCTATCCTTAAAATCTCCTACAAAATCGAAGTTTTCCGATGTCAAGGCCACACCTTTGTTTGCCAAATATACATTAGGCATGAATAAAAACAGGCTTATCAATGCCATGTACCCGACAAAAAGGGACAATATAAATTCTCTTTTGGCGTTTGATTTTCTCTTGAGTTTTTTAAAAAAGTTCGTCCTTACTAAGGAGAAACCCACAAAGGCTATTAGAAAGGCTACTATTCCCCTTGTAAAGAAAAAACTCATCAGTTTCATTCTATGTGCCAGTCTCTGAAACTCTCTATTGAATAATCATTTAATTCCACGGAGCTTTGCCAGTGAGATTTGGCGGAATCGTCATACACAGCGCAGGTTATCATGCCGCTTTGCTTTGCTGATCTAAGTGCGTAGGGCGCATCGTCAAAGAGCAAGACTTCTCCTGTGTCATATCCCATTTTATCAGCCATGATCTTAAAGAACTTCGGATCTCCCTTTTGTGTTGAAACTCCATCCACTGTTTGAATAAAATCAAAGTATTTCTTTATATCCAATCTGTTGAATACATGGGTGAGGAGCCTTTCATTAGTGGCTGTTCCCAAACCCAATTTATATCCTCTGTCATGATATTTCATCACCGTTTCCAATGCCATGTCCTTCATTTCCACTTCATTTTCATAAAAGTCTGCTACTATTTTTCTATAGTCTTCAAATACCTCGTCAACACTCTTATTCAATTTGTAATAATCCACAAGATATTGAACGCTCATCTTCAAACTCATTGTTGTGGTCTTTTGGGCGATTTCATTGTCCAGTTTTATCCCCAAGGTGTTCAAGTAGTTTCTTGCTATATCTCTGTACATACCCATGGAGTCTATTAAAGTTCCGTCTAAATCAAATATTATACCTTTCATATTACCTCGTTTCTTTCGATATTATACAAATCTTTGCATTCTATGTCAATTTTGCCGTTGATTTCTTGCATTTAATATTTTTCTTTGCTATAATTAGTTGCGGTTAAAAAGACGGCAGTTAAATTATTATAAACAACTCTTGTAAAATTTACATTATACGTTTATAATTTATTGGTAAACATTATCGGGGTGTAGCGCAGTTTGGTAGCGCACGTGGTTTGGGACCATGGGGCCGGGGGTTCAAATCCTCTCACCCCGACCATATTATTTTTAAAGGGTTATGCCCTTTATTTTTTTGTCTTAATTTATACTAAAAAAATTCCGGATCTGCGCCGGAATTTCTCTAATTTTAAAATTATTCAACTGTATTTACTTCTATGGAGCCATAGTTACCGTCATTTCTCTTATAGAGAATCTCTATTCTGTCTGATTGTGCATTTAAGAATACAAAGAAGTTGTGGTTGAGCAGCTCCATTTGAAGAATGGCTTCTTCTTCATGCATGGGCTTTAAGTTAAAGATCTTGCTCTTTACGACTTTCGGTTCTTCGTCACCTTTAGTTTCCTTTTCAACGTCGGAGATGTTTTCGAATCTTATTGTCTCCGAATTTCCTTGATATCTTTTTTTAAGTCTGGTTTTATATTTTCTTGTTTGTCTCGATAAAACATCAATTGCTTTATCTATGGAAGTAAACATGTCTGTGGAAGTTTCTTCCGCTCTGAGTATTGTACCCGGCAAAAATATAGTAACCTCTACTGTAGCATTATTTTTTACTCTTGAAAATACAGCTCTTCCCCTTACATCTTCATCGAAGTATTTGTCCAGTTTCGACAGCTTGGAAGTGGCCTGTTTCTTTAAGGTTTCTGTCAAATCGATGTTTTTTCCAACTAAATCAAGTATCATATAAACACTCCCTCTCAATATTAAGTCAATATATTAATACCCTTATATGAAATATTAATTCAAATTTTACACATAATTTATATTGTGGATAATGTTGATAAGTTTGTGGAAAACAGATTTTCCTTATACTTGTGTTGTTAAGCCTTTGTGGATGAATTTTTTTTGCTTTGTGTTATAATTCTTTAAGCAGGTGATATTATGAAAGGAATAAAAAGTTTAAACTTTAAAAAGAGTATAGGAATGCGCACTGTAAAAACTTCTCTTGCAGTGACCATAAGCCTGTATCTGTCAATGTTTTTAAATTTAAATACCCCGATTTTTACAGCAATTGCCGCAATAACCACCATGAAGGCATCCATCTCGGAAAGTTTTGCCGATGTGAGAAAGAGAATTTTCACTGCGGTGTTCGGTGTAGTGCTTGGGTATATATTCAGTATAATTCCCATAGAGGATATTTATTCACCTCTTCTGGCAGGTCTGGGGATAATTATAATTATCTATTTACTACAGATTTTCAATATGAAGTCGATGATCTCTCTTTCCTGTATCGTATTCATAGCTTCCTATACAGCTACAACAGGCACATTGACCTACGGCATCAACAGAGTGCTGGGAACTTTTTTAGGTATCGGTGTATCTGTTGTTGTAAATTTCATGATCTCCACCCCTAATATCTTCGAATCCTTTATAATTGAAGCCAAGGAAGTAAACGAAAGTTTTAAACAATTCCTGATACAGCTAATCGTGGCGGAGGAACATTCCATGGATGATATGGAAAAATCCTATGTTAAACTTCTCAAGACCTACAACACGCTGATATCGGAACAAAAAACTCCAGTGCATGTAGAGAAGGATTTTATATCTGCAAAGGAAATAATCAAGAACTTAGAGGATATAAATACCAGATTTCAAATTCTAAATTCCATAGAATACAAGCCTCATGTGCTCAATAACAATAAAAAAACCATTGAAAATTACCTCCATTTGGAAATTTTGCAATCAGGAGATCTGGAGGGAGATTTGAATTCCGTCTATAATTTTCACATTATGAAGATAGTTACTCAACTCTCAACCATAGATAAAATAATTGGAGAATATAATTATGAGTAAAACCAAACTGTTAGTCGCCCTCAACAAGCTTCTTGTAGCGCAAAATTTCATCGATACGCTTCCTAAATATATAAAAATCGAAAACAACAACGACAATATATATAAATTTCTTGAACTTATTAACGGAAGAGATCATTTAAAAATTCACCTGGCTCTTGATGTGAACAGAAGTGAAGAAAACATCCAAAATTTTCTGTACCGCTTCTACCCCGATATTTTCAACAAAGGATATATAAAATCTATTGCAAAAGGTTTGATAAACTCTTACCCCACGCTCCTAAGCGTATACGAAGTATCTGACAGAAGCATAACCGTCTACGATGAACTTCTGGAAACGGAATACGAAATTTGTAATGAAGATTTAGATTACAGCGAAAAAGACAGCTTGTTCGCAAGAGTTATAAACATCGACGGATATGAATTCATACTTACGGAAATAAACGTACTGGAAGGTTTTCACAAGGACATATTTTTAGATTTGATAAAGGAACTCTTCATCAACGAACCAAAATTTTATGAACACAAAAGAAAAAAAGAATTGGACAAGGTTAAAAAAATCTTAAAGTCCAAACTTCCCGATATTTTATTTACTTACACCTTGAGCCTTACGGAATTAATTGACATAGAAGAAGAAAAAAACTTCGAAAAAGAAAAGTTTGATGCAAAAAGAACATTTTTTTCGGAAGAAGACTTGGAAATATTTGAAAAATACTGCAACTATTCCGCAGTAAAGTACGCAATAGACGAGGATAGAATTCTATTTGATTTCAATTTGCTATATGAATCTTCAAATTTGTTGAAAAAAAACAGTTTCTCAAATTTCAAAAATTTCAACTTCAAGAGTGTATTTCTAAAAGCGGCCGAAAGAGGCGTTATGTATACTGATTCCATGTTCAAGGAAGTGTTGATGTCCGTCAGAAACTACTATAAATTCGCACTGAAATACTCCGACAGATTTCAAAAACCCTACGACGAAGTAGGCGATGTAGTAAAGGATATATTCATATATCTGAACAAATTGAAAGATTCGGTAAAGGGATTTTACTTCGATGAAAACATACTTAAATACATTGATGAGCCAGACAGCTTCAGATTAATGGAGAAATTCATCACTTTTTTAGATGCTTTGAATCTAAATGAGGTTACAATTTCAAAAAAAAATACCCTCACAGCAAAAAGCCTTGAGAGCATAGCTAAATTTTTAAATATAAAACCTATTAAGAATGTCAAGATTCCCAATCAAAATCATTATCCCCTGGTGAATTTCTTTTTTAATTTTTTGCACATAAAGGACATGATTGAAATTCACGGCACAGATCTGAACTTCAAGGACAAATTAAATAGATTCTTAGTCATGGATGCAAGGGAACAGCTTGCATTGTTTGTCCACTATCTGTTGAGCGAAAATTTTCTCAGTACTTTTTTAAATGAGCGAAATATAGCAAAGTATTATGAAAATCTCTACGACATATGTGCAAAACTGGACAAAGGCTCTGTAAATATCGCAGAGCTGAAAAACAAGGGTGAATCCTCATTTTTATTAAATCTACTTGAGGACACAACTGCTGCCAATTACTCCGGAGACTTTGTCGAATTCAGTTCATTTGGCAAAAATCTTTACAATTACTACAAGTACAATCACAGCCCGGAAAAGGTCATCAATCTGAACAACTATATTTAGTTCTCATCTTTGTATAGAATAAATTTGGCGATAAATTGATCATCATCGATATTTATTTCAAAATCACCATTTAACAATTCAATTAAACTTTTAGTAATATAAATTCCAAGCCCTGAGCCGGGGCTTGTTCTTGATTTATCCAACTTTAACAGTTCTTCGTAATAGTCCTCGGTCTTTAGATCAAGTTCTTCCCCGGAGGTGTTTTTCATCTCAAACACTATGTGGTCTTCATAGTTACTTGCCTTGCAATAAACGACCGTACCCTTCTTTGAATGCTTGTAGGCATTGGACATTAGGTTGAGCACAATTCTCGATAATATGTTCCCGTCAGTATATAGTACGATTTCATCTTCGTCATATTCATACTTGAATTCTAAATTTCTTTCCTTGAAACCGCTGTCCGCTTCTCCGTATATTTGCAATACCAATTCGTTGAATTCTATAAAATTCTTTTCCACATTTACGTTCATGCTCGATATCTTTGATGCATATATCAAATCTATTATGAGAGATTTCAACCTTGTGGAGTTTTTGCTGAGAACATCTATATATCCCTTTGCCTCGTCGTCCATAACTTCTTTTTTAGAAAGAAAATCCGTGTAGTTTATTATGGATGTAAGGGGTGTCTTCAAGTCGTGAGATACATTAGTGATCAACTGTGTCTTTAGCATATCCACATCCATCTTTTCCCTTACATTATTGAATAAGTCTTCCCTTATGGAGCTCAATCTCTCAACGCTTTTTTTTGTGTCCTTGTCATACAGGATCGACAAATCCTCCGCCTCTCCCCAGTTGTACAAATCGTCTATAAAGGAATTTAACAGATAGTTCTGAACTCGAATGTTTTCGCCTTTGAATATAAGTCTAAAGGTGAATATGACTACGAAAGCTGAAAAATCATCATAATACACCAACATCAGGGATATGAGCATAAGCACGTTGAACATGGCAAAAAATAAAAACATGAAACTCTCTTTTGATTTTAAAAAGAGCTTGTAGGTGAAAAAGGAATCTAAAAAATCCCCCTTTTTTATTTTATAAACAACTATAATTGCAAACACAAAAAATGCAAAGTCATATCCTCTCGACCCGGCTATAAGTCCGCACACCAACAGGAGGTTCATAAGCAACAACTCTATAAACTCGTGGTTGAAGGCATAATTATAAAGTTTTTTTAAGAATGATTTCAAATAATTAAGCAGTTTCATTTAATCCTCTGATATTTTATATCCCATTCCGTAAATAGATCTTATTAAATCGGGTTTTCTGGAGTTTATCTCCACTTTGTCCCTTAGATGGGATATGTGAACGGATATGATTTTCTTCACGTCGTGAGCTTCTTCTTCCCACACTTCTTTGTAAATATCTTCGGAACTGAAAACCTTGTTCTTGTTTTTCACCAGAAGGAGAAGTATTTTATATTCATAGGGTGTCAAAGCAATGAGTTTACCGTCAACATAGACTTCCTTGGAATTGTCCTTTATGGTCACTCTGCCTGCTGTATAGATCCCCTGCTCAATTTCTGCCGATCCCAACTCCATAAATCTTCTTATGACGGAATTCACCCTTGCAATTAATTCTATAGCATTAAAGGGTTTTACTATGTAGTCGTCCGCTCCGACATTCAATCCGATTATCTTATCGGTGATTTCCGATTTTGCGGAGAGTATTATTATGGGTATGTTGTAGTCGTTTCGGATTTTGAGTATAGCGGATATTCCGTCCATCTTAGGCATCATCAAATCTATTATGCACAGGTGTACCTGGTTGTTTTCCAAGGCTTCCAATGCTCCTTCTCCGTCATAGGCCTTAAATACATTGTATCCTTCAGCCTTTAAATAAATTTCCAAGGCATCTACAATATCTTTTTCATCATCACAAACTAAAATATTATAATTCATTTTTGCTCCTTGTTTTATTTAACTTTTTTCTATGTTATAATTTCTTCGAGGTAAATTATGAAATCTATTAAAAAATTTTTATATAAAAATAGAAATGCAAATTGGGTTATTTTTTTCGATAAACTTCTTTATCGATTTAATGAACACAGAGTTGCCGATACGGGATCGTCCTTGGTATATTTTACCATATTGTCCATCTTCCCCTTCCTCATAGCACTGCTAAATGCCATAAATTTTACTGACGTGTTTCAATCAGAACAACTCACTGAATTGCTTGACTATCTACCCACGGACATCGCAAAGATCGTGGACAGTTTCGTCGGGGAGATAAGCAGAGCCTCTTCTTCAGGTCTGTTCTCCATCTCCATAATACTTGGTCTTTACACCGCATCCAACGTGGTGCACAAGCTGATTAAAAACATAAGCTCCGCCTACGGATTTAAAGACAGAAGAGGTTTTCTAAAAGTTAGAGGGATCGCCCTTCTCTTTACACTGGCGCTTATAATAATGATATTGCTCATGTTTTTGACACAGATTTTCGGAGAATTGATAATCAGGACTCTATCTAAGTACCTTCCCATTCAAGAACACACTAAATCCATGATCACCCTACTTGGACTTGTAATCCCGATATTGTACATGGTTGCAACTTTCACATCACTATACAGAATAGCTCCTTCAAGTGAAGTAAAATCCATAATAAATTACAAGTCCGTGATTCCCGGTGCGGTTTTTTCCACGGCAGCCTGTTTATTTTCATCTAAGCTCTTCGGTTACTACGTGATAAATTTCGGCAACTACAGCGTGACTTACGGTTCCCTCGGGGGAATTATCGTCATGCTGGTGTGGATGTGGATAATGTCCATAGTTGTGCTTCTGGGAGCAGAGATAAACGCCACGCTTTTTTCAATGAACCATTTCAAAAGCACCAACAACTGGCCCAGGCATGAATCGGTACTTAAAAACTTCATCACAGAATAGAAGGTGTCGCCGCTATCAATGCGGCTACTTTTTTTGCCCCTCCCTCTTTTAAAACTCCTGCAAGTTCATTTACGGTGGAGCCTGTGGTTATTACGTCATCCACAATTATTATATTCTCCGGCACATCTCCCGATATTCTGAATGCACCCTTTATGTTTATCGCCCTATCCGACTCCCTTAACTTGACTTGTTCCGCTGTTCTTTTTTGTTTTTCCGCAGGATTTACCAAGGTCATCATGGTATTGTCACAGATTCCCTCTGCAATGAGCTTAGACTGATTATATCCCCTTGTCCTTTCATCTATCTTGTGCATCGGCACATAACATATGTACTTGTATTTCTTGGACAGTTTATTTTCAAATAGCTTTTCACTCATGACATCGGCAAAAAACCTATAATAGTAAACTTTATCTCTAAATTTAAAATCCGATACGATTTTCCGCACTATTTTATTATACTGCATTGCTACGACAATATCATCTACATTAGATAACAGAGCATTGAATTTCACATCTAAATTCAAGTTGGAATAACATTCTTTACACATATTAAATTTAAATATTTCTTTACTTTCACAAAAACAACATTCATCGGAATAAATCATCTCTCATCAACTTTTCCTTTAAATTAGAATATCTCTTTGAGATTAAATTATTATCTATCATCTGTTTTAAATACTTTGCATTTCCCACCAAGACCACTATTTTTTTCGCTCTGGTGACCGCCGTATAAATCAAGTTCCTAGTGAGCAGTATGGGCGGCGCAAAATGAACCGGAATTATAACTATGTCGAATTCCGATCCCTGTGATTTGTGAATAGTGCAGGCATAGGCGAGCATCAACTCATCTAAATCCTCATACTCGTATTTAACCAGTTTCACATCATCATATCGTACAAAGACTTCCTGTTCTTCCGCATCTATTTTTTCCACATACCCGATATCTCCATTGAAAATTCCCTCTCCTTCTTCAATGTAAAAATCAGATTCTATTTTGTATTCAAGATTGTAGTTGTTCTTGATGTGCATGACCTTGTCTCCCACTCTGAAGATTTCATTCATATACTTTATCTGTTCACCTTCGGGATTTAAAATACTTTGAAGTCTTTTATTCAAGTTCAACACTCCCACATTACCCTTTTTCATCGGACATAGTACTTGTATGTCCTTCTTTTCCACTCCGTAGTAGTCGGGCAATCTTCTGTTGACCAAGTCCAAAATCACCTCGGCACTGTTGACCTCTATGTTTTCGCCTATCATAAAAAAATCCTTTGAATTGGTGAGCACAGGCATCTGCCCTTTGTTAATGAGATGGGCGTTTTTTATTATCATGGATTCTTCCGACTGTCTGAAAATTTCATCAAGGTTAACCGTGGGTATTGTTCCCGATTCAATTAGATCAAATAACACGTTACCTGCTCCCACGGAGGGCAACTGGTCTTTATCTCCCACCAATATCAATCTGGTATCATCTTTTAAAGAATGAAGCAGCCTGTTCATAAGTATAAGATCTACCATGGAAACTTCATCTACTATTAACACATCGCAGTCAAGGATTTTTTCATCTTCATAATCGTAGTTTATATTTTCCTCATTAGAAAATCCCAATTCAAGAAGTCTGTGAATGGTCATCGCCTCTCTTGATGTTGCCTCCTTCATCCTCTTGGCTGCTCTACCCGTGGGTGCAGTAAGCTTAACTTTCATATCCAAAAGTTCAAAGACTTCTATTATGCCTTTCAAAGTGGTAGTCTTTCCTGTTCCAGGTCCTCCGGTTATTATGAGCACTCCGTTGTTGGCAGTTGCTTTCACAGCTTCCAGTTGTTTTTTCGCAAATTCTATTTTCTGTCTTTGCTGAACTTTTTCAATCAATTCTTCGATGTTTTCAATTTTGTCATATTTATAACCCAACATTTTGCATAATTTGCCGCTGATGTAATTTTCAGCTCTCAAGTAGGGTGCATAGTAACAATTTACTTCGTTCTCAGGTGTTCTCTCGATGAAAAATCTGTCGTCCAATGTCAAATTTAAGATCTCCTTAGCTAAATCCCTTTCCGGAACGTCAATTAATTTCATCGTGTTCTTGATGAGTACGTCTCCTGGCAAAAAACTGTGTCCTTCAAAGGCTGCCTGAAACAAAGTGTATTTAAGAGCGGCTCTCGCTCTGTAACTTTGATCTACAGAGCCAAGTTTCATCGCTATTTCATCGGCCTTTTTAAATCCTATGCCCCTTATGTCCTCCGCAAGTCTGTAAGGATTTTCTCTGATGATATTTATGGATTCGTCGGCATACTCTTTATATATTTTTATTCCGTAGGAATTTCCGATGTCGTACTTGCTCAAGAACAACATCAAGTCCCTAAGCCCCCTATTCTTGGTCAAACTCTCCTTTATCTTCACAAGTTTCACTTCGCCTATCCCCTCGACTTCTATCAATCTGTCGGGATCTTCCTCCATGATCTTAAGGGCATTTTCCTTAAAAGTATCGTAGATTGCCTTGGCTGTTTTTTCTCCGATATATGGGAAAACTCCTCCCGATAAATACTTTATTATCTCCGATGAAGATTCGGGCAAAACCCTCTCTATATCCTCAAATTGGAACTGCTCTCCATATTTTTTGTGAAATATGAAATCGCCCTTCAGCACATATCCCATGGACACTTTCATCTCCGCACAACTGCCCACGATTATGAAGTCTTCCTCTTCGGAACTCATGCGTGCCACGGTGTAGCCGTTGTCCTCATTTCTATATATGATTTTTTCAATGACTCCTTTGATTTCTATCATTAATCCGCTCCGTTAAATCTACAAAAAATTACAGAGAGACAAGCTCTCTGCAATTATCTGAATGTCTTAAGTTTTTCAACCTTGTCCGTTTTTTCCCAAGGCAAGTTCAAATCATCTCTTCCGAAATGTCCATAGCTTGCAACTTGTTTATAAATAGGTCTGAATAGATCGAAGTTCTTTATTATGGTGCCCGGTCTTGCATCAAAATTTTCCTCAACAATTTGCATAAGTGCATCGTCGGAAAGCAATCCCGTTCCGTATGTGTTCACATAAATGGATATGGGTCTTGTAACGCCTATGGCATAGGCAAGCCCTATCTCACATCTCCTGGCAAGTCCTGCAGCAACTATGTTTTTTGCGATATATCTTGCATAATAAGTTGCGGATCTGTCCACCTTTGTCGGGTCTTTTCCCGAAAAAGCTCCGCCTCCGTGTCTCGCCATGCCGCCATAGGTATCCACAATTATTTTTCTGCCCGTAAGTCCCGCATCTGCCATAGGACCTCCCTTTACAAATCTGCCTGTAGGATTGATATAGATTTTAGTGTCTTTATCTATCATTTCTGCAGGAATTATCTTCGCTATTACTTCTCTTTCTATATCTTCTCTTATTTGCTGAATTTTCACTTTTTCATTGTGTTGAGTCGATACAACTATGTTTTCAATTCTCACAGGTTTGCCGTCTTCATATTCAACTCCAACCTGTGTCTTTCCGTCAGGTCTTAAATAATCAAGGACTTCGTCCTTTCTCACTTGTGCAAGTCTTCTCGACAACTTGTGTGCAAGATCGATGGGCATGGGCATATAAGATTCCGTTTCATCGCTGGCATATCCGAACATTATTCCTTGATCTCCCGCTCCGAAAGAGTCGAACTCATCTACATTTCCCTCTTTAAATCTGTCCACTCCCATGGCAATGTCCTCTGATTGCTCTTTGATCGCCGACAGTACAGAACAGGTGTCTGCATCGAAGCCGATCTTTGCACGAGTATATCCTATTTCTCTAAGAGTATCTCTGACTACCTTTGTAAAATCCACATAGGTCTCAGTGGTTATCTCTCCTGTGATTAAAATCAATCCTGTAGTAGCAAGAGTTTCACAAGCCACCCTCGCATTTTTATCTTCCTTTAATATTTCATCCAATATGGCATCGGAGATTTGATCACATACCTTGTCAGGATGTCCTTCAGTTACAGACTCTGAAGTAAATATCTTTTTATTCAAATTCTTCCTCCTAAAATAAAAAACCTCACGCCGGCAAAACGCTTTGCATCTGCCGGCTTGCTATTTCATAATAAAAAATTCTCCAAAGAGCTTGGAGAAAATCTCAAAACCTCATCTTCCAGAGTAGCTCTGTGGGATTTAGCACCTTTTAGGTTGCCGGGTTTCATCGTGCCCATTCACTCCACCGCTCTTAATAAGGTAACCGTATTATATTATGAAAAATTATATCAGTTTTAATTAAAAATGTAAAGAAACTTGTCTTAAATACTGATTAAATTTGCAAAAATCCCAAATGCTTGAAAATTGGTATGCCTATGGCGTAGGAAAAGATTGCCAAAACAAAGGATGCCGTAACTATTTTAGATGTGAGTTTATAATCTGATCCCATGCTCTTGCCCATGATAAAACAATTTATTGCACAAGGATTTGAAAAAAGCACATATGTCACCAACACCTGATCCTTGTCAAATCCTAAAAAATATGCTACGGGTGTGGCTATTGCTCCGGCAAGAACCACTTTTATAAATCCGGAGCCCAATACCAGTCCCATGTCGGAATTATCTCTTGTGAAGTTGAGAGAGGCTCCTACAAGTATTAGGGACATCGGTGTTGCGAGAGTGGATATAAGTTGCATGCCCGACTCTATTCCTCCATAGAAATGAAAGTTTTGCCACTTAGCTAAAAGTCCCAATATTATGGATATGATCATGGGATTTTTGGAGATTTTCTTCAAAAAACTTCCCAAGCTGAAGGCGTCGTCTTTGTAAAAGGTGAGAAGTATTATCGCCAATAGATTGTACAATGTGAGCACAAATACCATGACTATGATCACAGGATCCATACTGTACTCCGGTTTTATATACTTGAGCATAGGTATACCTATGTAGACAAAGTTTGATCTGTAGGCACAGTGGACAAAGGCAGTAAGTTTATTTTTATTTTTTATGAAGTATCTGCCGAAAAACCACGTTGAAAGATATACGATAATTGTTCCGCCTATTAAAAAAATCGCATACTTTACATCAAAATGTTCTATCTGTGAATCTCGCACACTGAAAAAAAGATTGGAAGGAAGAGCTACGTAAAATACCAACTTAGTGCATTGCCCTACAAAGTCTTCGCTTATGAAATTTGAAGTTCTGAGAATATATCCCACAAATAAAACAAAAAATATGGGAAATATTATATCTATTCCGACGGTTAAATAGTTCATTCTTCCTCCGATATAATGAGTAGTTAGCTATCAGTTATAAAACCTTTGAATAAGAAAATTTACTCACTCAAAGGTTTTATACTGAAAATCTTAAAATATTTTCTTTTACTTAACTGTGAGTTTCTTCATTCCGCCCATGTATGGTTGCAGTGCTTCAGGGATTCTAACGCTTCCATCTTCTTGGAGCAGGTTTTCAAGAAAAGCGATGAGCATTCTAGGAGGAGCAACTACGGTATTGTTCAAAGTATGAGCAAGATAATTGCCTTCTTCCCCTCTTATTCTTATGCCCAATCTTCTGGCTTGAGCATCTCCTAAATTGGAGCATGATCCTACTTCAAAGTACTTCTTTTGTCTTGGACTCCACGCTTCCACATCAAGGGATTTCACCTTTAAATCAGCTAAATCTCCACTACAGCATTCAAGAGTTCTCACAGGTATATCAAGAGTTCTGAAAAAATCCACTGTGTTTTTCCAAAGTTGTTCAAACCAGTATGGAGATTCTTCAGGTTTACAAATTACAACCATTTCCTGCTTTTCAAATTGATGAATTCTATAAACTCCTCTTTCTTCTATACCGTGTGCTCCCACTTCCTTTCTGAAACAAGGTGAATATGAAGTGAGTGCTTGAGGCACTTTATCCTCATCGGTGATGGTATTTATAAATTTGCCGATCATGGAGTGCTCGCTCGTTCCTATGAGGTACAGGTCTTCTCCTTCTATTTTATACATCATGTTTTCCATTTCAGCAAAACTCATGACGCCCGTAACTACATCTGATCTTATCATGAACGGAGGAATATAGTAAGTAAATCCTCTGTCTATCATAAAATCTCTGGCATAGGATAAAATTGCGGAGTGAAGTCTTGCAATATTGCCCTTAAGGTAATAAAATCCGGCTCCTGAGGTGTTCCTTGCGGAATCCAAATCTATTCCGTCAAAGCTTTCCATTATATCCACATGGTACGGAATTTCATAGTCGGGAACTACAGGTTCTCCGAATTTTTCCAGCTCGACATTTTCACTGTCATCCTTGCCAAGGGGTACTGTGTGGTCGATAATTTGTGGAATTACCATCATTCTTTCCTTCAAATCGGCAGTGAGTTGTCTTTCTTCAGATTCAAGTTCAACGAGTTTTTCGTTTATTTCCTTTACTTTTGCTTTGGCTTCTTCAGCTTTTTCCAATTCTTTCTTTTGCATAAAAGAGCCTATTTCCTTTGATGTTTTATTTCTGTCGGCTCTTAGTTCATCTCCCGTAGTCTTTACTTCTCTGAGTTTTTTGTCGATTTCAATAGCTTCATCTACAAGGGGAAGTTTTTCATCTTGAAATTTCTTCCTTATGTTTTCTTTAACTGTTTCAGGATTTTCTCTTACAAATTTAATATCTAACATATTCCCTCCAAATTAAAAAAGTCTTCCCATCCCTGAAAGGGACGAGAAGACCCGCGTTGCCACCCTAATTAACCATACGGTTCACTTAATTTCTAAAACTCCAAGACGGATTCAATAGATTTGACTGTCTGTTCGCACCAACCACGGACTCTCTTGTAAATCTCTTCTATTTACTGCTTCTTATCATCGTTTTTATTCACCAAACTTAGTCAAGTATAACAAATAAAAGCAAAAGTTTCAATTACTTATTTTGTTCCACAAATCCTTCATAGAGATTGCCCGCTTTTTCGTCAATGTATTTTTGAGCATTGACTGCTGCAATAGCTCCATCTGCTGCCGCTGTTATGACCTGTCTTACGGTCTTGACTCTCAAATCTCCTGCAGCAAATACTCCGGGGATATTTGTCCTCATTTCACTGTCTGTTACGATGTAGCCTCTGTCCATTTCCACTTGGTCTTTAAATAGTCCGGTGTTGGGATCATATCCGACATAGGCAAAAATTCCTATTGGTTTGTCACTCTTTATATTTTGCACTTCTCCTGTCTTGATGTTTTTGATGACTATTTCATTTACTGTTTTGTCGCCCTTTATCTCTTCAACTACGCTGTCCCAGATAAAGTCGATTTTTTCATTGTCCTGTGCCTTTTTTTGAAGAATTTTGCTCGCTCTTAATTCATCTCTTCTGTGAATGATGTAGACATTTTTGGCAAATTTGGAAACGAAGAGAGCTTCCTCCACTGCAGCATCTCCTCCGCCCACGATATAGACGTCCAAGTCTTGATAAAATGCCGCATCACAAGTTGCACAATAGGAAACTCCCTTGCCTGCAAATTGTTCTTCACCGGCACAGCCTATCTTCCTCGGCGCAGCTCCTGTAGCAATTATAATTGCACTTGCTTCATAGGTGCCATCTTTTCCCACAATTTTTTTGACATCGCCTTCTAATTGCACTTCCAAAATTTCTTCATATATAAATTCAGCTCCGAAGTTCTCCGCTTGTTCTTTCATGTCCATTCCCAGTTCTACTCCTGTGGTTTCAAGAATTCCCGGATAATTTTCCACTTCAGATGTGGAGCTTATTTGTCCGCCTTCTATAGCTTTTTCTATTATCAGAGTTTTAAGTTTGCCTCTGGCAGCGTAAATCCCAGCAGTAAGTCCTGCAGGTCCTCCACCTAAAACTATTAAATCATACATGGTAAAACCTCCCTATTACTCTTTGTAAAATAATATACCCTTCTAATGTTTTTAATAACCTCTACATGGAAAAAAGTCTTAACTCAATGTCAAGACTTTAGTCATTTATAAAATATCCAATTTATGAAACAAATATTTAGAAAGCGAGCTTTGTGGAAAATTTTTCAACTTAATATCAATGCTCTGTCAATTCTTTTAATTTGCCCGTTATTCTGTATTCCGCATTCTTTAAATCTGCAATTGTCCTTGAATTAGTCAGCAGCATTATCATCTTAGTTTTAAAAATCAGACTTTCAAGATATTCTTCAGCATATTGAAGTCCGCCTCGTGCCAAGTAATTCAAAATTTCTCCGCTTATGGCGGTGATGTCCGCTCCAAGCATAATGGCCTTTGCCAAATCCAGAGAGGTTTTTATTCCGCCTGAACCGACAATTTTTAAATCTTCCAGATTCAGTGATTTTGCCTCTAATATGCTCATGGCGGTGGGAATTCCCCAGGAATAAAGTTCCGACAGATCATTGTAGGGAGTTCTCAAATTTTCCACTTCAATGAAATTTGTTCCTCCGAATCCTGAGATGTCCACATATCTCACTCCTACATCATAGAGTCGTTTTACCACTTTCTTGGACATACCGAAACCAACTTCCTTGGCTATTACAGGCACATCAACACCACCGACTATTTTTTCAATATTTGACAGCACGTCCTTGAAATTTCTGTCTCCTTCTTCCATTGCAAGCTCCTGTGCAGGATTCAAATGAATCTGAATTCCATCCGCTTCTATGGTTTCTATGGCGAATTTCGCTTCTTCCACAGTTGCGTGTCCACTTAAGTTGGAGAGTACCACTCCATCCTTTGCCATTTCTCTTACACACTTGAAGGATTCCGCCATATCCTCATCTTCAAAAACTATGGTTTGAGATCCTACAGCCATGGCTATTTTAAATTTTTTGGCTATATTGGAAAGATCTGTGTTGATCTGTTTAGAAAAATCCGTTCCTCCTGTCATGGCATTTATTATCAAGGGAAAGTCCAATTTTTTATTTAAAAATTCCACACTTGTATCTACTTCATCGAAATCAAAGTCCGATAGAGAACTGTGACAGATAAAAACATCTTCGAAAAGAGTGTTACCTTCATAGCTTGCTCTAAGGCAATTTTCCAGGTGTTCCCTTTTTCTGTATTTTCTCATTTTACACCTCATTTTATAACAGCGAAAGTTTTTTAAGTACCAAGGCGATTTTTTCACCATCATGTCTTACACTTATTTCTTCTTGCAAAAAATCTCCGCTGATAATCTCTATATTATTTTCTTTTAAATATTCAAAATCCGCTTCTTCTAATTTTATTTCCGTGGACTTTGAAACCTGTATATATTTATGCTTCATATCTTCCGATACTTCCGCATTATTTATCAAAACTGCATCTAAAATACCTTCGCAGGAATGATCAATTATCGCCCTTATATGATCCTTTACAGCAAAATCCAACGTTTCTCCCAGTTCAGTCATGATGTTTTGAATGTAGATTTTCTTAGCCTCGGATTTCATTATCGCTTCCGGTATCCCTCTCACCAACAAATTGGGAATTATGGAAGTATAAAGGCTGCCCGGACCCAGTATTATCAAATCCGCCTCCTCAATAACTTTCAAGGCATCCTTGTTTGCAGAGGGTGTTTTCGGAAAAAGTCCTATTTTTTTTATCTTTGTGTCCAATTTGTATGCCATATTGGGAATTATGGATTCTCCTATGCACTTATCTTCATTTTCAAATTCGGCAACTAAATGGATATTTTCATAAGTTACGGGAACTACTTTGCCGCTGATGCTAAGGACATTTTCCAATTCATTCAAAGCTTTGTCAAATCCACCGTAAATTTCGTATAGAGCTGCTATTAAAATATTGCCGAAGTTTTGCCCCTTTAGAGTTCCGTTTTTAAATCTGTACTGCAACAGTTTCTCCATGGTGCCTTCAGTGCTCGCCAAGGCAACCAGACAATTCCTAACATCTCCCGGCGGAAGCATGCCCAAGTCGTTTCTCAATATTCCCGAGCCGCCTCCGTCGTCCGCCATGGAAACTATTGCAGAAATATTTGAATTGTGTTTTTTTATTCCCTTTATGATGGTGCTTATACCCGTTCCACCACCTATTATCGCTACTTTTTTCAATTTCTGTTCACATCTCTATGGCTTACGGATACATTGTATCCCTTAACCTTTAAAATATTGTAGAGCTCGTTTGCTATGGCGACTGAACGGTGAAATCCACCCGTGCATCCTATCCCTATTACCAATATACTTTTGCCTTCCTTTGCATAGTTGGGTATTAAAAATTCCAACATATCTGTAGCTTTTCCAAGAAAATTTTGCGTGACGTCTTTGTTTAAGACATAATCCCTGGTCTTTTCATTTTCTCCGTTTAAATGCTTGAGTTCTTCAATGTAGTAAGGATTGGGCAAAAATCTCACATCGAAGACCATGTCCGCATCTAAAAGAATCCCGTTTTTAAACCCGAAAGAGCACAATGATATCTTAAGCACTCCGTCGTTCTCCATTCCCAGAATTTCTATGAGTTTCTCTCTGAGTTCTTTATCAACTAGATTTGACGTGTCTATTATATAATCAGCTCTGTCCTTGATGTTTTTTAAAAGTTCCTTTTCCTTTTGATAACCGCTGACTATGGACTTGCTCAAGGGGTGAGGACGTCTGAGTTCCTTGTACCTGTTTATGATTACATCTTCATCGGCATCTAAGAACAGAATCTTGTAACTGAAGTTGAGTTTTTTCATCTCAGCAAGAGATTGCGAAAAATCCTGAAAAAACATTCCGCTTCTCACATCGACTACAGCACAGACTTTGTCCACATAATTTGATGCCAAGGCTATCTCCGCAAATTTGGGGAGCAGTTGAGGAGGCAAGTTATCCATTGCAAAATAACCCAAATCTTCCAGCTGGTTAAGGGCTTTGGATTTACCCGCCCCGCTCATGCCTGTTATTACAAGAATCTCCATCTCATCCTCCAATAAATTTAACTTCGCAAACTAAGTTTACCTCGTATTTATCGTACACTATTTTTTGTATCATCTCAATTAGTTCCTTGACGTCTTTGGAAGTTGCTCTATCCGCATTTATGACAAAACCGCAGTGTTTTTCACTTACCATGGCTCCACCATGTCTTGCACCTCTAAGTCCGCAATCATCTATGAGTTTGCCTGCAAAATAACCTTTCGGTCTTCTGAAGGTGGAACCGGCAGAGGGAAAGTCCAAGGGTTGCTTCGAGCTTCTCCTTTGCCAAAAATCATCCATCTTTTCTTTTATTTCTTCCTTTGATTTGCCACTATTAAGAGAAAATATAGCGGATAGCACCACGTATCCTTTTTCTTGTGCTATGCTGTTTCTATATGAAAATTTCATCTGTTCATTTGTAAATTCAGAAATATTTAAATCTTCATTTAAAATTCTAACGCTTTTTACAACATCTTTTAGTTCTCCATCGTAGGCCCCTGCATTCATTATCACTCCTCCACCCAGAGAACCTGGAATCCCGTGTGCAAATTCAAGACCGGAAAGAGAATTTTCCAAGGCAAAATTCGCAATTTCTCTAAGGCTGACTCCCGCTCCTGCTGTCAATTCACTGTCGTGTATTTCCAAGTTATTCAATGTGGATTTCAAAATTATGACAAGTCCGTCGTATCCTGCATCATCT
This sequence comes from uncultured Peptoniphilus sp., assembly GCA_964345555.1. GTDB lineage: Bacteria > Bacillota > Clostridia > Tissierellales > Peptoniphilaceae > Peptoniphilus_E. The sequence continues at coordinate 19,822 of CAYFRD010000004.1, forward strand.
ACCAGAACATTACTTCCGTTGCCCATGATGAAGTATTCAATGTTTTGTTTTTTTGCTTCTTTTATAGCTGCTATAAGAGAATTTTCATCCTTGGGTATGAGCACGTACTTTGCCCTTCCGCCTATTTTGAAAGTCGTGTGTTTATTTAAAGGTTCATCTTCTAAAAATTTACCGTAATTGCTGAAATTTATCATTATACACCTCAATTACATTATACTATAAATTTAAAAATTTTTAACTCCCTCACGTATAGGACTATTTACTTTCCCGTGATATAATTTAATCATGAAAAAGTTAATAGTTCCCTTTGTTTTATTGATGATTTTTACATATTTTTCATTCTTTAAAAAATCCGATTACATAATCAAAGACTATAACATAAAAACCGGCATTACAGGATCCGAAATTTCAAAGGACAAAAAAGTTTTGTACAGAGATGGGGATATATTCGATCTCGATATAGAAGATATCAACGGAGACGGAACTGACGAGGTGGCCTTGATAAACAGAAAACTTTCAGGAAAGGGAGGTGTTGTCAAAATTATAAGCCTTGAAGATAAGCCGAAAATCATCTATGAAGAAGATCTGTCTGATATAAAACCCTTTAAAATAGAGTTGGGTGATTTCACCGGAGATGGAATTTGCGAAGTAGCCTTAGGTATATCCAAAAAAACCCCTCATCATAAAATCATGGCAAAAAGATGCTTTACATACAACCTCGACTTTGAGAAAAAAAGACTCATAGCCAAGTTCAGAATATCAAAATTCGCCCACCCATATGATGATTTTAAGTTGTTCGATTTGAACGGCGACGGAATAGATGAGATAGTGACGCTGGAACGAAATGATGACAACTCCAACAGAATAGCAGCCTATGTATGGAAAGAATTCGGATTCAATCTCAAATACAAAAGCGACGATTATGAAATTTTAAAGGCTTTTGACAGCGATGATGAATTGAAAATAAACGGAAGAAGAATTTATTTAGAAAATAATATTATAAAAGTAGGTGAATAGTTTGAAAAAAATATTGTTGTACATATTTATTTTAGCCATGCTATCAATGAGTGCATGCAAAAAAGAAGAAGTCGCAAAACCTGTCGAATCTCCTGCAAAAGAACTTGAAGTCACAGAAACAGCGACCATAAGAGATGAAGATTTAGAATTTTTGGACGAATTTAACTACACCGTAGATGTTCCTTTTAATGAAAGTGAATTTTCGCCCAAAGTTGAAGATTACGAAGTGGCTGCAGACTTATCAAATGTGGTAAACTTGGAAAATTTCGGTGAATTTACTCAAGCTCAAAAGGATAAGCTGGCGGAGTCGGGGTTTTTTATCTGTCCTATTCCTATTAATGCCACCGGCGGAATAGTTGATAACAATTTAAGTGAGCAAATGTTTTATATCTATGAGGACAATGAATATAAAATACTTCCTTCCTTCATAACTACGGACTCGGTTTTACATATGTATCATGTTTTCTACGACAATTTTTTGAAAAATTTAGAGGAAAACACGCTTTTTGCGAAACTCATGCAATTGAATTCCCACATGCTGGAATCCACAATTGCAACTTACGAAAATTTGACAAATGAAGAAATCAAACACTTGGCACTTAGAAATACCGCTTTCTTTGGCACCGCTCAACTGCTCCTGGGAGAAAATCTCCCTACAAATATGCCCGAAGAAGCAAAAATACTCGCCCGTGGAGAATTTGAAAAAATAAATTCGCAATCAGGAAGCGATTCGGAAATACTGCAGATAAAATTGGATTACTCTCAATTCAAACCCAGAGGTCATTATACAAAGTCCGAAACTTTGCAAAAATATTTTAAAACTGTAATGTATTTCGGACAATGTGGATTCTTTGAAAAGACAGAAGATCAAAGACGTGAAGACTTAACCGCTATGGCTATGCTCATATCTCACGACATATTCGCAAATCAAGACTCCTTTAAACTGTACACGGACATTTATGATCCTATTAACTTCTTGGTGGACGGTGCCGATGATTTAGGTCCCAGAGATTATGCAAAACTGCTCTACGGCGTTTACGGCAAGACTCCCGACTTAAATTCGCTGATGGATCAAATGGATTCCGTATATGCAAACTTGGAATATTTTGACCCACCTCAAATCGGAACATCCTTAGGCAGATCTTTCAGATTTATGCCGCAACGTGCGGTTTTGGACTCAGTTTGGATGCAGCAATTGGTGGATGTGAACATACCCTCCGACAGACCTGTATACAGAGGCTTGGATGTAATGGCGGTAATGGGTAACGTAGCCGCAAAAAAACTGCAAATTGCCGATGAATACAATTCCCTTTGGGAACAATATCCTGACAAGTTGAAAGAAACAACAGACAAAGTCGGATTGCTCTCCCAAAGAGATTGGATGAAAAATTTATACAGAGGCTGGTTATGGACAATTTCAGAACTGACAGGCAACTACGGTGAAGGCTACCCAAAATTTATGAGTAATGACGACTGGGATAAAAAGGAATTGAACACAGCTTTGGGATCATATGCAGAACTAAAGCACGACACTGTACTCTACGGAAAGGAAGTAGTGGCGGAAATGGGCGGAGGCGGATATGAGGAACTGCCTAAATCCTATGTCGAACCAAATGTGAAGGTCTATGAAAAACTTTCCTGGTTAATCGAATATACAACGGAAAATTTAAAATTGAAAAACTTGCTCACAGACAGAGACGTGGAAAACTTAGGATACTTTAAAAATTTATGCGATATGTTGAAGAATATCAGCATAAAGGAGCTTAACAACGAAACTCTTACCGAAGACGAATACTTGGAACTTTACTACATCGGAGGAGCAATGGAAGCAATTTCCCTCAACTTTGTCAATGACTATTCAACATACTGGTCTCTAATAGACGAAAATGACAGAAACATGGCTATAGTTTCAGATTTGATGAAAGTAGTCAGAAACAATGCCGATTTACCTGAAGGAGAATATCTGCACGCCGCTGTCGGACCTGCCTATGAAATATATGCCATCTATCCCGTAGGAGATGAACTTCACATCGGACGTGGCGGAGTATTTTCCTATAGAGAATTTTTAAATAAAGCACGACTGAATAACGAAGAGTATAGAGAAATATTAAAGGAAGATTTAACTTACGGAACCCCTTCTTGGTTTACAGATATGGTTCAAGAACCCAAGATAGAAATTCCCGATCCCTACTATTCTTACTGATGCAACCAACATGCAACCTAAAATCTACAAATAGTTGGTGGACTGCCTTCCTTGAATTTATATAATAAAACTTGAAAGGAGTGATTTTATGTATACATTTTTTATAGTTTCAGTCTTTAATTTAATTTTTCATATTGCAATAGGAATACTCCTCTTAGTTTTAATTGTAAATATAATAAAGGCGCTAAAAAAATACATCAACTCACAGGAAGTTAGAAAAGAAAAAGATATTGCCAAAAAATCTATAGGAGAAATTCTGAAAAAATACAGAATGGAAAATAAAATGACACAGGAATTCGTCGCAGAAACCTTGGGAGTATCAAGACAGGCTGTAAGCAAATGGGAAAACGGCACAAGCGATCCCAGCACGTCTAACCTTATCGCCATAGCAAAGCTCTTCAAAATATCAGCAGAAGATTTGCTTTCTCAAGCAAAGGAAAATATCAGCACAGAAAAATAACTTGCAATTTCCCCATAATTTGTGGGGGAATTTTTCTAAGGAGAATTATATGACCTTTAAAATTATAAAATCAGATATAACCAAATTAAAAGTAGACGCCATAGTCAATGCCGCCAACGAATCATTGTTAGGCGGAGGAGGAGTGGACGGAGCCATCCATAGAGCAGCAGGTCCTCAATTGCTTAAAGAATGCAAGACACTCAACGGCTGTAAAACCGGACAGGCAAAAATCACAAAAGGCTACAATCTGCCTGCAAAATACATAATTCACACGGTGGGACCAATATACAAAGATGGAACAAAGGGCGAAAAAGAACTTCTGATATCAGCATATCAAAATTCACTTGCGATTGCTAAAGAATATAAGATAAAATCCCTCGCCTTTCCATTGATTTCATCGGGAATCTACGGATATCCCAAAAAAGAAGCCCTGGAAATAGCCACCTACACAATAAAATCATTTCTATCGGAAAATAAAATGGAAATAACCCTTGTCCTCTTCGACCAAAACACCATAGACATCGCTGAGGAACTTTATGGTAGTATAAACTAATCATTACATTAGTTTATACTATATATGTATAAATATTACATTAAAATACCCTCTTTATCAAATACTGATAAAAAGGGTATGAATGGTTGAATTTATTTTTTAATATATATTTTTCTCAAACAAAATATTTTATTTCCTGCTTTCAAACAGTTTATTGAATTCTTCAATTAATACAGGTATTACTTTGTAAAGATCTCCAACTATTGCAACATCAGCTACATTAACCATTGGTGCTTCTTCATCTTTGTTTATAGCTACAATTACATCTGATGTTTTCATTCCTGCCATATGTTGAAGAGCTCCTGATATACCACATGCAAAATATACTTTTGGACTAACCGTTTTACCCGTTTGTCCTACTTGATGTTCATAAGGTATCCATCCCGCATCTACCGCAGCTCTTGATGCCCCTACTGCAGCTCCAAAAACTTCGGCTAATTGTTTTATTAAATCAAAACCACTGGGATCTCCAAGTCCTCTACCACCTGAAACTATTATATCTGCATCTGTTAAGCTGATTTCTCCACTAGCTTTTTCAATAAGTTCTTTAACTTGTGTGCGAATATCCGATTCTACAAATTCCACCTCAACTTTAACTACCTCGCCTTCCTTTGGTGTTTCAACTTTTTCCATTGAGTTAGGTCTGATAGTTGCCATTTGAGGTCTTTTCTCAGGAATTTCAAGATCTATCATTACGTTTCCTCCGTAAATAGGTCTTGAACATATCATCTTTCCATCCTCAAGTCTAACTGCTGTAGTGTCTGATGAAAGTCCTGTTCCTAGTTTTGCAGCTACTCTTGCAGCTAAATCTTTACCATTTTGTGTCGCAGGTAATAATAATATTTCAGGTTCTTGTTCCTTAACTACTGCCTCTAATCCTATCGCATAAGGTTCACTTCTGTATGCGTTAAGCACTTCATTTTCAACTATAAATACTTTATCGGCACCATATTTAAATGCATCTTTTGCACTTTCTTCTATTCCGCTTCCTAATAAAACCGCTCCAAGTTCTACTGATAATTCATCAGCAATCTTTCTTCCTCCACTTAGTACTTCAAAGGAGGCACCGCTGATTGAGCCGTTGTTTTGTTCCAAATAAACCAACACTTTTGTATTTGACATCTCAACATTCCTCCTTTTTTATATAGCTTTTATTTCAACTAATTTTTTAACTGCAAGTACTGCTGTTTCTTCAGGTTCTCCCTTGAAGATTTCTCCACCTTTTCTAGGTGCCGGAGTATACATATTTTTAACCAATGTCGGTTGTTTTTCAACTTCTGCTCCTATTTTTGCTAAATCAAGAACAGGAATTTCCATTTTATTAGCTTTTCTTGTCCTCTTAAGGGTAGGATATCTAGGTTCGTTAAGAGATTTTTCGCAAGTTAATACTGCAGGAAGTTTTGCTTCTATAACTTCTTCTCCGAAAGTTGCAACTCTCTTGCATACTATACTGTCTTCAGTTACTTCTCTGATTTCTTCTATAAACGTTACTTGAGGCATATCAAGCTGTTCTGCAAGTTGTGCTCCAACTTGAGCATCATCTGCATCAATTGCTTGTTTACCCGTAAGAATTAAATCAAAGTCACCTATGCTTTTTATAGCCTTTGCAAGTAAATATGCTGTTCTATGAGCATCAGGATCTCCTTCTATTTTTTCATCGTGAACTAAATAAGCATGTTCTGCTCCCATAGCTAATCCTATTTTCAAAGCAGATTTACTGGATTCATCGCCTACCGATATAACACTTACTTCTCCGCCGTTTTTTTCAACCAATTGAAGGGCTGCTTCAATTGCATTCTGATCAAATGGACTTACCATGGTTTCTTCATCGGTATTTACAACGCTCTTCTTTTCTTCGTCTACTTTAGGGACAATTGCGTTGTCAAGTACTTTTTTTATACAAACCATTATATTCATACTTGAGTTCTCTCCTTTTATTTTTTATTTACCTAAACGACTTTAAAGCAAGACATAAATATTTATTTATCATCTTGCTTTAAAGTGATAATTATAATTTTATATCCTATAATTTATATATCAGTCTTTTAAAATTTGTCCTGAAATTACAATTCTTTGAATTTGAGAAGTTCCTTCAAATAATTCCAGTATTCTTTGATCTCTATACAATCTTTCAATTTCATAATCCTTCATGTATCCATATCCACCATGAATTTGAAGAGCTGTCGTAACTATTTTATGAGCTGATTCTGCCCCGAAAAGTTTTGCCATTGAAGCTATCTTAGAGAACTCTTTACCTGATTCTTTTATATCTGCTGCACAATATGTTAACATTCTTGCAGCTTCAAGTTGAGTTCCCATGTCAGCTATCATCCATGCAATACCTTGGAATCTTGAAATTTGGCGTCCAAATACTTCTCTTTCTTTTGAATACTTAACAGCTAAATCAAAAGCTCTTTGAGAAAGTCCTACACACATCGCTGCAATACCTACACGACCTCTGTCTATAACATCAAGAGCAAGTCTATATCCTTTTCCAATTTCTCCTACTATGTTTTCCTTAGGTACTCTACAGTTATCAAATATCATTTCCCAAGTAAGAGCTCCTCTAATACCCATCTTATCATCAGAAGCCCCTGGAGTCATTCCCGGTGTTCCTTTTTCAACTACAAAACAAGTAAGTCCGTCTCTACCTTTTGAACGATCAGTCATAGCAAATACTGTTAAGAAATCAGCTTCAGCTCCACTTGTTATAAAGTGCTTTGTTCCATTAAGTACGTAATAATCTCCATCTTCTGTAGCTGTTGTACGAGTAGCTGTCGGATCAGAACCACCTGCAGGTTCTGTCAAGCAGAATGCTGCTAGTTTTTCTCCTTCAAGAGCTGGTCTTAACCATTTTTCCTTTTGTTCGTCTGTACCTGCAAGATAAAGAGCGTCAAATCCAAGATAATGTCCTGTCATAATTGAGCCTGTAGCCGCACAAGCTGCTGTAACTTCTTCCATTGCTATAGCTTCAGAAATAGGGTCTGCTCCGCCGCCGCCTAATTCTTCAGGATATGCGATACCCATTAAGTCTTGTTCCATAAGTCCTTTTACATTATCCCATGGAAATTCTTGTGTTCTATCCACTTCTTCTGCTCTTGGCGCCAAAGTTCCTTGAGCCCATTCTCTTACCATACGTCTTATTTCTATTTGGTCTTCTGTGTACTTAAAATCCATAATATTCTCCTTTATTTTTATAATAATTTTTATTAAATTTACTTTCCTTATGATAACTCATTTACTAAAATAAGCAACTTAAATAACTTTATCTTCTTTTAATTTTGCAATTTGTTCATCAGTATATCCAAGTTCTTCCTTTAAAAGCTCTTCTGTATGTTGCCCAAGAAGTGGTGCAGGGTGTTTTGGATCCGGAGGTGTCTCTGATAATTTCACTGGGTTACCAGTTATTCTTAACTTTCCTGCCTTTGGTTGTTCTATATCAACAAGCATTTCTCTAGATAAAATACTTTCATCTTCACATGCTTTTCTTACGTTAAAAATAGGTCCGCATGGAATATGATTTTTTTCAAACATATCTATCGCTTCATCAAGCGTGTAGTCACTTAGAAAGTCTTCTATAATTTCTTTAAGTTCTACATCGTTATCAGAACGGTTCCAGTCTTCATCAAATTTTGGATTCTCAGGAAGTTCAGGTTTTCCCATTAAATCACAAAGTACTTTAAAGTGACTATTGCTTGCTACTGCAATTATTACATATTCACCATCTTTGCATCTATAGATATCAAAAGGTGCACTTAGTGGATGTCTTGCCCCTACTCTTACAGGATCAATTCCTCCTATAGTGTGTCTTACTATATTAGTTTCAATAAATGAAAATACACTGTCCATCATAGCTATATCAACCATTTGACCCTCGCCGGTTTTTTCTCTGTGGAACAAAGCTACCATTATACCAAAAACAGCATATAATCCGGCAGATATATCTCCTAGAGAACTTCCCACTCTTGCAGGTGGATTGTCAGGATATCCCGTTATACTCATCATTCCAGATCTTCCTTGAGCGACTATATCATAGGCGGGCAAATTTCTATGAGGACTTACTTGTCCAAATCCTGAGATTGAACAATAAACTATTCTTGGATTTATTTCTTTAAATTTTTCATAAGAATATCCAAGTTTTTCCATTACTCCAGGGCTGAAATTTTCTACTACAACATCACATTTTTTTACAAGATCATATATTATTTCTCTTGCCTTTTCATTTTTTAAATTTAAAGTTATACCTTTTTTGCCTCTATTAGCATAAATATAATAACCACTTTGTTCTGTTCCGTCTTCACTTTTTATAAATGGTCCGAAAATACGACTTCCATCTCCTGAACCTGGTCGTTCAATTTTTATTACTTCCGCTCCTAAATCCGCTAAATTAGCAGTACAAAACGGTCCAGCAAGTACATTTGTAAAGTCAAGGACCTTGATTCCTTCAAGAGCTTTTTTCATGTCTTAATCCCTCCTTGCTTAATTATATTATTTGAATCAAAACTAATTTTCGTCTATTATTATCTAATACAAAAATTTTGCAATTAATGCCACTATCGGAGCAGCTATTATTGTTCTTATCAAAAATATAAATACTAAATCTACAAAAGATAAATCATTATCTGATTGAAGCATAGCATTAGCGCTTTCCGTAAAAAATATGATCTGTACTGTTGAAAGAACTAATATAAAGAATATACTCGCCTCAGCAATATCTTTACCTGCTATTAACATTGCAGGAAGTGCAATTTCAGAAATACCTATAAGTGTTGATGGTGCTATAGCTGCTGCATCAGGAAGTCCTAATAAGTTCAAATATGGAATCATCGGTTTTCCTATCCAATCAAAGAAAGGAGTATAAGTACTTATTAACAAAGAAAGTACCGTTAGAGAAGCTACAAAGGATACAATCTTAAATGCAAAAGATATTACATCTGATATTGAAGATATGAATACTGAATATTCAGTACTTCTTGCTTTAGTAGTTCCCGCTGCAAAAGCCTTTTTAAATATTTTCGTATCATATTTTCCCGGTTTTCTCATTTCCTTCGTTTGAACTACGCCGTTTTTATATATATCTTTCTTCAAAGAAAGAGGTGGAATTCTTATTACAATTGCTGCCATAATGAAAGAAACAACTAATGATGTCAAAACTAAATTTCCATACATATGAAGTGTATCAGTTATAGAGACAAGCAATGCAAAAAAACCAAGTGATACTACACTAAAGTTTGTCATTATAGCAGCTGATTCTCTTTCAGTATATACATTTTCATTATACAGTTTATTTGTTATAAAAACTCCGACAGCAGGAGCCGCCACAAATGAAGATAATGCATCTACAGCCGATTGTCCCGGAAGTCTGAATAGCCTACGCATTAAGGGTTCGATAAGCGTTCCTATAAATTCAAGTATACCGAATTCAGTCAAAAAAGTTACAAGCCATCCTGCTATTGTTACTGTGAACAATGTAGTTCCAGCTAAAGATATTGCAAGTCCTCCTACATCAGGATTCAATATTTGTTCTGGTCCTACATTAAACACAAGCATAAACGAAAATATGGCTGATAAATAATATAATAACCCTGTTATTGGACCGTCTTTTTCATGAAATTTAGCAAAAAATCCTTTTTTAGTAACTTTTCCTATAGTATAAGTTACTGACAGTCCAATACAAACTATTAACACAAGATAATTAATTATGCTAGCTGCTGCAGATTTAAACGTATTTACAACCCATACCATTGGCACTATATTTGATCCGCCCTCTTGAGGTATTATCGGTAAGAAAAAAAAGAATACGCCTATAGCTGAAAATATCAAAAATTTTACTATGTTAGCTGATGTCACAGAATTATAATCTACATTAATTCCTACCTTTTCATTCAAATCCTTCTCAATTCTTTCAGCTTCTGTCATCTCTTTAGTGCTAACTTCAGAACTAGTCATAACTTTGTCATTTACATCATTTTTCACTTTAATCCTCCTTTTATTTTTACTTTCAATATTTAATCTTTTATCAGACTAAATCAACATTAAAGACTAATTAAATATCCTATAAGGATAATTTATCAGATGAGAATCAACAAGTTCTAATTCTCATCTGTATACAATTATCTCAAAACAGCTCTTGAGATTACCATCTTTTGTACTTCTGATGTTCCTTCATAAATTTCAGTTATTTTTGCATCTCTCATCATTCTTTCCAACGGATATTCTCTTGTATAGCCGTATCCTCCAAGTAACTGTACGCATTTTGTCGTTACATACATTGCCGTTTCAGCTGCATTTAGTTTCGCATGAGCCGATGCTACTGAATATTCCAGTCCTTCATCTTTTAACCAAGCTGCTTTATACACTAACAACCTTGCCGCTTCTATTTTATTTGCAAGATCTGCTATTACGAATTGTGTGTTTTGGAATGCTGATAGCGGTCTACCGAATTGTTCTCTTTGTTTCACATAATCAACTGCTACTGCCAATGCTCCTTGAGCTATACCTATTGCTTGAGCAGCTATACCTATTCTTCCTCCATCAAGAGTATGCATTGCAACCTTAAATCCTTCACCTTCTTTTCCCAATAAGTTTTCTACAGGAACTTTAGCATTTTCGAATATTAGTTCAGCGGTTGCTGATCCTCTTATTCCCATTTTCTTTTCATGCTTGCCTATCTTAAATCCTTCAGTTCCGTCTTCAACTATGAAAGCGGATATTCCATGGTTGCCTTTTTCTTTGTCCGTCATTGCCATTACTATATAAATTCCGGCTTCTCCTGCATTAGTTATGAAGTTCTTTGTTCCATTTAATATATAGAAATCTCCGTCTCTTACTGCTGTGGTTTTTTGTCTTGAAGCATCTGTTCCGGCATTAGGTTCTGTCAAACCGAAAGCACCTAAGGTTTCTCCACTTGCAAGTTTTGTCAAGTATTTTTGTTTTTGTTCTTCTGTTCCCCAGTCATAAATTGGAGCTGCGCCCAGTGATGTATGTGCTGATAACGTTACTCCTGTAGATGCACAAACCTTTGAAATTTCTTCTACAGCTATTACATAACTTATGTAATCTCCGTCTTCACCTTCATATTCTTCCGGCCATGGTATTCCCAATAATCCGTTCTCTGCCATTTTTTCTACACTTTCAGTAGGAAATCTTTCTTCTTCATCTATTTCTTCTGCTAGAGGTTTTATTTCCTTTTCTGCAAAATCTCTGTAGATCTTTTGTATCATTTTGTACTCTTCATTAAATCCAAAATCCATTTATTTTCTCCTTTCTTTTCTTAAAAAATATTTTGTGAATCTCATAATAAATAATAACGATTTCTGGTCTTAGAAACGACTAAAAGAAAATGTTTTTTAATTTATATTTAAATTTTAACAAATATATTTTTATAAATTTAATTGTGTTACGTTAAATTAATAAACTTAAATCGTTTTAATGTTGTACCGTTTGAATTTAATTGTATTTTACAGGGTTTTGGCTATTTGAAATTAAATTATTTATAAAATATAAATAATTTAATTAACTATGAATTTCCATATTTTTAATTCTTTAAGAATTTCAAAAAAAGTTCTAATTAGACGATAATTTGACACTTATCAAACTTTATCTAATTAGAACTTTTACTTTTAGCAGACTAAAATATTTAATAAGTCTGTCCTCTTAAAATTTTTATTTGCTGTAGTCGTAGAATCCTTTGCCTGTTTTTCTTCCAAGTTGATTTGCTCTTACCATTTTTCTTAGAAGTGGATGAGCTCTGTATTTAGGATCGCCGAATTCTGTGTAAAGTACATCCATGATAGCAAGGCATACGTCAAGTCCTATAAGGTCTCCCAGTTCAAGCGGTCCCATCGGATGGTTAGCACCTAATTTCATAGCTGTATCTATACCTTCTGCTGTTGCTACGCCGTCTGCATAGATTCCGATTCCTTCATTTACAAGAGGAATTAGGATACGGTTAACTACAAATCCAGGAGCTTCTTCTACGTCTACGGGTGTTTTACCTATTTCTTTGCAAAGATCAAGTATGATGGTTTTTGTTTCTTCGCTTGTTGCCATTCCCTTGATGATTTCGATTAATTTCATTGCAGGAACCGGATTGAAGAAGTGCATTCCGATGACTCTGTCAGGTCTGTCTGTTACTGTTGCAAGGTCAGTGATGCTAAGTGATGATGTGTTTGTTGCAAGTATGGTTTTTTCTTCACAGATTCCTGAAAGTTCAGCAAGGTATTCTTTCTTTACTTCAGGATCTTCTGTTGCTGCTTCGATTATTACGTCGCAGTCAGCCATATCCTTGAATTCTTCTGTGATTAATATTCTTGCCATTGCTGCATCCATATCTTCTTGAGCCATTCTGCCCTTAGATACATTTTTTGCATAACCTTTTTCTATTTTGCCCTTGATTGAGTTTATTTTTTCTTCAGTTAAGTTTCTGCTCTTTAGTACTACGTCGTGATGTGTTGCCATTACTTGAACAACGCCTGATCCCATAGTACCTGAACCTATTACTCCTATTTTCATTTGATTTTCCTCCTAATTTTTCTTATAGTTGGGTTTTTCTTTGTTTAAAAATGCTCTCATCCCTGTTTCGCGATCTTCATTTGTGAAACACAACTCAAAGTTTGATTGCTCAATATTTACTCCCGTAGTGATGTCCGTTTGCATTCCGAGGTTTATTGCTCTTTTGGAATTGATGACTGCATTTATTGAGTTTTTAGCTGTTTTTTTAGCTATTTCCATGGCTTTGTCCATTAGCTCTTCGGGGTCTACAACGTGATTTACGATTCCGTATTCAAGCGCTGTTTGTGCACCTATTACATCGGCTGTGTAAATCAGTTCCTTTGCAAGCCCTGTTCCTATGAGTCTTGGGAGTCTTTGTGTTCCCCCAAATCCCGGAGTTATTCCCAAACCTACTTCGGGTTGTCCGAATTTCGCCTTTGAAGATGCGATTCTTATGTCACAGGCTAGGGATAATTCACAGCCTCCGCCCAGAGCGAACCCGTTGACGGCAGCTATTACGACTTTTGAAGAGTTTTCTATTGAAAGAAATACTTCATTTCCTCTTTTGGCAAATTCATAGGCCTCTTGAGGTTTTAAGTCCACCATTTCGGATATGTCCGCTCCTGCTACAAAGGCTTTTCCCGCACCTGTCAATATGACTACGGATATATCTTTATCTTCTTCTATTTCTTTAAAAAGATCGCCGAGTTCTGTAATGAGTTTTGTGTTAAGAGCGTTTAAACTTTTTTCTTTAGTAATTGTTACAACTGCTATATCGTCTTCTTTACTAATTTTTAAAAACTCATAATTCAATATCATTACCTCTTCTATCTGTTTATTAGTCTCTTGTAACTACTAGAGCTGTACCTTGTCCTCCGCCTATGCATAGAGTTGCAAGACCGTTCTTAGCGTCTCTTCTCTTCATTTCATAAAGTAAAGTGGTCAGAATTCTGGCTCCACTTGCTCCGATGGGGTGTCCGATTGCTATTGCTCCTCCGTTTACATTAACTTTATCCATGTCAAATCCAAGTTCTTTTGCAACTGCTCCTGCTTGTGCTGCAAAAGCTTCGTTTGCTTCAACTAAGTCTAAATCTTTAACTTCAAGTCCTGCTTTTTCAAGCGCTTTTCTTGAAGACGGAATAGGTCCTGTACCCATAATTGCCGGATCAACACCTGCTGATGCGTAGGAAGCTATTGTTGCAAGAGGTTCGATTCCAAGTTCCTTAGCCTTTGATTCAGTCATAACTACTACCATAGCTGCTCCGTCATTGATTCCTGAAGCGTTTCCTGCTGTAACTGTTCCTCCGTCTTTCTTGAATGCCGGTTTTAATTTTGCAAGGTTTTCTTCTGTAACTCCGTCTCTGATGAATTCGTCTTTGTCAACTACTGTTACATTGCCTTTTCTGTCTTTTATTTCTACAGGTATGATTTCTTCAGCGAATACGCCTTCAGCTCTTGCCTTTGATGCTCTATTTTGAGAAACTGTTGCAAGATGGTCTTGTGCTTCTCTTGAGATTTCGAATTGTTCAGCTACGTTTTCTGCTGTTATTCCCATGTGGTAGTTGTTAAATGCATCCCATAGTCCGTCTTTGATCATTTCGTCTACTAATTTGCCATCGCCCATTCTGTTGCCCCATCTTGTTTTGTCAAGAATGTAAGGTGCTTGAGACATTGATTCAGTACCGCCTGCAAGAACTACTTCAGCATCTCCGGCTTTGATTATTTGTGCTGCTAGAGAAACAGCTCTCAATCCTGAACCGCAAACTTTGTTAATAGTCATTGCCGGAACTTCCTTAGGAATACCTGCGTTGATCATGACTTGTCTTGCTATATTTTGACCAAGTCCTGCTTGTAGTACATTTCCGATTATTACTTCATCGATTTGTGCGGGGTCAACTTTTGCTCTTTGTAGTGCTTCTTTAGCTGCTACAACTCCTAATTGAAGAGCACTTACTGATTTGAATGCACCGCCAAAAGATCCTACAGGTGTTCTAACGGCACTAGCTATAACTATTTTTTCCATAAAAACCTCCTAGTTTTTAATTAATTTACTAAAATGAAAAATCCTACAATCTGTCTGAAAAACATCAAATTTCATTTTTTTATCAAGTTAAAATGTTAGCTCATACGTCGAATTTTTGTAAGAAATTTAAATTATAATTTTAACTTTTCGTACTATGAAATGTCTTCCATTATCTTATATTATATAAAGTATTACGAATTTAATCAATACTTTAAGACAACATATTAAGTATAAAATACCCCAAATCTTCAAAAGATTCAGGGTATTTTCTAGTTTTTGAGTTCTTTCTCAAGTATGTCTATTATTTTGACTGCGGCATGTCCGTCACCGTATGGATTTATGGCATGTGCCATTTCTTTGTACCTATCTTCATCGTCTAATAATTCTTTGAAGTGCCTGTAGATTTTGTCGTAGTCACTTCCCACAAGAACAGCTGTATTGGCTAAAACACCCTCCATCCTCTCGGTTTCTTCTCTGACTACTATTACAGGTTTGCCAAGAGCGGGCGCCTCCTCCTGTATTCCCCCCGAGTCGGTTATCACAAGATACACCTTGCTCATTAAGTTGGAGAATGGCAAGTAGTCCAAGGGTTCAACAATGTGAATTTTGTCATTCCCATCAAAGATTTTCTTTGCGATTTCTCTGACCTTGGGATTTAAGTGTATGGGAAATACCACTTCCACATCGTCGTACTCATCTACCACATCTCTAACTGCAGAAAATATGTGTTCCATCGGTTCACCTATATTTTCTCTCCTGTGAGATGTCAATAGAACTACTCTCTTATTTTTGTAATCTATCTCATTAAGTGTGTCATCTTCAAATTCATAATTCTGTGAAACTGCATATTTCAGTGCATCTATGACTGTATTTCCAGTGATATGGATAGTGCTTTCGTCGTATCCTTCTCTAATTAAATTGTCCTTGTTTGATTTAGTGGGTGCGAAGTGAAAGTTTGTCAATACACCGGTAAGTCTTCTGTTAGCTTCTTCGGGATAGGGCGAGTAGAGGTTGTCCGATCTCAATCCGGCTTCCACATGACCTATCTTTATTTGTTTGTAAAAGGCTGCCACTGCCGAGGCGAATACGGTAGTCGTATCTCCTTGAATGAGTAGCACATCAGGTTTTTCCCTATCTAATATCTCTTCCAGTCCTTTGAGCGCTCCTACAGTTATATCCGTCAAGCTTTGACCGCTTTTGAATATATTCATATCATAATCAGGTTCAATGTCGAAAATTTTAAGAACTTGGTCAAGCATCTCCCTGTGCTGTGCAGTCACAGCTACAACGGTATCTATATGTTTTCTACGTTTCAGTTCCTTTACAATTGGCGCCATTTTTATAGCCTCGGGTCTAGTTCCGAACACGCAAATAACTTTCAATATTATTCCTCCTTAGGTTTAAACATTCCGAATGCCATTGCCAAAATCAGCACTGCAGCAAATATGAGCACCGACATAAACAACCCTACTCTCGAATCCAAACCTGCTATCATGTATGCCAAAAATCCGAATATTATGGATATGGAGTAGAGCACCAGTACCGTCTGTCTTTGACTCAGTCCCATGGCTAGAAGTCTGTGGTGCAGGTGTCCCTTATCCGCTGAAACCATGCTTTTGCCGTTGAGTTTCCTCCTTATCATGGCAAAGGTCGTGTCGAAGACAGGCACTCCAAGTATTATCACAGGCACAAAAATTGTGAGCATTGCTGCTGATTTCATGATGCCCTCTATTGTTATGTATGCCAGTACAAATCCCAGAAATAAAGCTCCCGCATCTCCCATGAATATAGTGGCAGGATTGAAATTGTGCGGCAAAAATCCCAGACAACTGCCCGCAATAATGGCAGCAATCAAAGATACATCTTCAAAACCCAGCTTTCTTGCTATGAACATCAGCGATATGGAGCTTATCATGGAAACTCCCGCCGCCAAACCATCAAGTCCGTCTATCAGGTTAACGGTGTTGGTAATACCCACAACCCAAAACACAGTTATAGGCACCGCCAAAATTTTCAAAAATATTACACTTTCTCCGAATTGGAAAGGATTGGTGAAAAATTCGATTTTTGTATCGGTCATTATCAGCACTGCAGCAGCCGCTATCTGAAATATCATTTTTTTCTTTGGACTTAAATCCCACTTGTCATCTATCAATCCGGATATTAATATTATTGTCGAACCTATAATCAATCCGATTATCTCTCTGCTGAGTCCGACAAATACCACTATGCAGATCAATGTGGATAGATAAATCCCCGCTCCTCCCAGGAGCGGTATCGGCTTTTTATGCACTCTCCTCTTATCTCTCGGGATATCAAGAAAACCGTGTTTAAAAGCGATTCTTTTTAAAACAGGAGTCAATAAAAATACTATTACGGCTGATGCTATTATGCAGTAATACAATTTATTCATAAAATCTCCTTATTATTTAGTTCCGAACAATCTGTCTCCGGCATCTCCAAGCCCGGGAACTATGTAGGCATGGTCGTTTAATTTTTCATCTATGTGAGCTATGTATATATCTACGTCGGGATGGACAGCTTTAACCGCTTCAATTCCCTCAGGAGCAGCTATTATATTAAGCGCCTTTATATTAGTGACATTGTGTCTTTTAAGTTCATCTATAGCTTCTATGAGAGAGCCTCCCGTCGCCAGCATAGGATCAAGTATTATCATGGTCCTTTCTTCGACGTCCTTTGGCAGTTTGCAATAGTATGTAACCGGTTTAAAAGTCTCCGGGTCTCTGTACATACCTATGTGTCCCACTCTCGCTCCCGGTACTACACTCAGAACTCCGTCAACCATCCCCAGACCTGCTCTTAATATGGGCACGAAACCTATTTTTTTGCCTGAAATTTCCTTGCCTATACACTTTGTAATAGGTGTTTCTATTTCTATATCTCTAAGTTCCAAATCCCTAGTTACCTCATAGCACATCAATGTTGCGATTTCAGTGACAAGATTTCTGAACTCCATAGATGGAGTTTCCTTTTTTCTAAGAATTGTAAGCTTATGTTGAATGAGCGGATGATCCGTAACTACTATTTTACCCACATTTCCTCCTATAATCCAAATATTACTCTGCCCGATGACGCTTTCAGAAGTCGGTTCATAATACCTACTCCCAATCCTCTGAATTCAAATCCCTCGGCATAAATTGTATCTACCTTTTCATCGTCACACTGTCTTAAAGCTTCAAATAAATTGTGGGCAACCTCGATTAAATTATCCCTGCTTCCCAAATTTATAACTATGTAAGCCCCTTCATAATCGTCTTTTGTTTCCTCTGTTGCCAAGACAGCTATTTTTTTATCCTTGTTTTCTCTTATCTTTTTATTTATATTTTTGACAATGATATCCAAAGCACCTGCAAAAGTGTAGCATTCCGCAACAGGTGCGTAATGTTTGTACTTTTGTCCCGGCGATTTGGGAACTTTGTCATCGGAAGCATCCAAAGTAGCACTGTCCATCCTTATATCAGGGACAATAATCTTTAAATCTTCAGTGGTAACTCCACCCGGTCTTAAAATTATGGGAGGGCTCTCTGTCAAATCCACTACAGTGGATTCAATTCCATAACTAGTCCTGCCGCCATCCACAATTATATCCACCTTTCCGTTTAAATCCTCCACCACTCTCGCAAGCGACGTAGGAGATGGCTTGCCCGACAAATTCGCCGATGGAGCAGCTATTGGCAGCCTTGTGTATTTTAAAATCTTCCTTGCCACAGGATGAGAAGGCATTCTTATGGCAACAGTATCAAGACCTGCAGTTACCACATCAGGAACTGCCTTTGATCTCTTAAATATCAATGTTAACGGGCCCGGCCAAAACATATCTATCAGATTCACAGCCATATCGGGGATCTCATCCACCAACTCTCTGATTTGAGATACCTCTGCAATATGAAGTATAAGAGGATTGTCCGCAGGTCTTCCCTTAGCTCTGAAAATATTCATTGAAGCTTCTTCGTCAAGACCGTTGGCTCCCAAGCCATAAACCGTTTCCGTAGGAAAAACCACAAGTTTACCCATCTTAAAAGCCTCATCTATAATTTTAAGATCCGAATTATCTATTCTATCATCTTTTACTCTAATTATCTTTGTCTTCATCCTATCAGACCTTTCATATTAATTCATTATATCAATGTTTAATAAAGTCTACAAGATTATTAATCTGGAATCATCCAACATTTAAGCCCTTAAGCCTTTATAATTGCACTTTATTATGTTATAATTTAAATTAAGATATAATAAAATGAGATATAATGTAATAAATTTGATGAGGAGGAATAAAATGAGTAGTGTATTCGAAAATGACGATTTTATTTTTGCTGGCGATGTATTAAAGGGAATGACTAGAAAAGGAAAAGATAGAGTAAAAAATGAAGGTCTAACAGACATGGTTATCCCGGAAACCGCACCTGACGGAACTCCAATTAGACATATAGGCGAAAATGCTTTCTACAGACGTAAGCTGACTTCAGTAGTAATTCCTGAAACAGTGGAAACTATAGGCTACGATGCCTTCGGAGTATGCGCCCTTAAAGAAGTACATATCCCCGATTCAGTTCATAAAATCGATGGATTTGCCTTTTACAGAAATAAACTCGAAAAAGTTCATTTTCCTAAAAATCTAAAATTTATAGGACCCTCAGCTTTTGCACTTAACAACTTGGAAGAAATAGATCTTCCCGATACACTTGAAACCATAGACACATCAGCATTCTATAAAAATAACCTTGAAGAAGTTGAAATGCCTGCTGAAATCAAAAAAATCAACATGTATGCTTTCAGAAAGAACAATATCCACGAAGTTGAAGTCCCAAAGACAATAGAAACTTTGCACGAATACGCCTTCGAAGAAACCACAGAAGTCGCAGAAAAATGATCTTAAACTAAAAAAACTATGTGTATAATACACATAGTTTTTTTAGTTTAGTTTAAAATAAAACTATTTAAAAATAGATTCATCTACCTCTATTCCAAGACCCGGTTTTTCCGGCACATTTACATATCCGTCTTCAATGAGTAAATTATCTTCAATGATATCATATTTGTGAAGAACTCCTCCGAGCATCAAGTCGTTCGGGATATCTACATTTGCAGTGCTTGCTACGAAATGTATGCTTGCTGCGGAACCGATTCCTACCTCTAGATTACTTCCGGCCGTCCCTTTTAATCCTTCGGCTTCCAAATATGTGGCTATCTTCTTTGCAAACGTTAATCCTCCGACTTTTCCTACTTTTATATTTATGATATCACAGGCATTATTCTTAACAACATTCATTGCAGAGTGAAAATCAGATGCTGATTCATCTGCCATTATCGGTGTAGACAGACGTTCTCTAAGCATTTTCATTCCATTAATATCCCATCTTCTGACAGGTTGTTCTATACTTTCTAAATCGAATTCTTCCAGCTTACTGAAAACATTCAATGCAGTTTGATAATCATACCCTTGATTTGCATCAAGTCTTATCGAAAACTGCCAACCTAATTCATCTCTTATTCTTTTTATCAATTCATAATCTTCTTTAGGAGTATGTCCGACTTTTACTTTCAGCACTTTATACCCCTTATCCAACATAAAACCTGCTTCTTCTATGGCCGAATTTATATCTTGCATCCCTACAACCCAGCTTAAAGATACTTTATCTCTGCACTTTCCTCCAATTAACTTATATACAGGGACATTCAGCAATTTCCCCATAATATCATAAAGAGCTATATCGATAGATGATTTAGCTGCAAAGTTACCATATATGGCAGTATCCATCTTTTTGTGAATACTATCGACATTAAATACATCTTCCCCTATAACGGCAGACCCCAGATACTTATTTATGGCCAACTCCATTGTATAGCCTGTCTCTCCCATAAATGCCGGCGATGGTGCAGCTTCTCCATATCCTACAATTCCGCTTTCAGTAGTGAGTTTTACGATTGCATGCGGTCTTGTGTTTTGAGAATATAAAGAAATTTTCCATTGTTTTTTTAAAGGTAGATCCAAAACTTTAACTTCACAAGATTTAATAATCTCTTTATTATTCATACTTTTCTCCTCACAACAAATTATTTATATTTTTCAGACATATATTCGTATATAACTTTGGATATTTTAGAAATAGCTTCTATCCCTTCTGAGTCCTCATCTAATTTTTGACTGTATATTGCCAGCACATATTTTTCTTTTCCAGGTAGTATAAATATCCCCACATCATGCTGTACTTTCCATAAGTCTCCTGTTTTATTCGCAACTATTACCTTACCTTCTTCAGGAAATTCGTCTGTAGCCTTTGGGTCATAGGATGTTATTGCAGGTAAAAGATGTGGCAATTTTTGTCTGAATTGTTGTGTTTTCATTATGTCCAGTACCATTTTGGATGTTTTTTTCGAAACACATTCGCCCTTGGCTATTAGTTTCAAAATATGACCTAGATCTTCAGCTGTTGTGAAGTTGTCCTTGCCTGACTGTAGAGCTTTCAAATCCATCATTTTTCTTTTGAATTTTGTGTTAGGTGCTCCTATACTTTCATTAAAAGAATTTATTTTATCAAATCCTCCAACTAAATCCACTAACTCATTCGTAGCAACATTATCACTGACAACTATGGCCAAATTTATAAGATCCAGCATGGTGGGCTTATAGTTTTTGTTTAAGGTCTTCAGTATTCCTGTTCCCCCAACCCTATTTTCTTCTTTTAAAATAAATTCTTGATTTAAATCATATTTTCCTTCTTCACATTCCTTTAACGCTAAAGCCACTAAAGGGATTTTTATGGTGCTTGCAGCTGAAAATTTCACATTGGGATTTATCACCACTTTCTCATCGCTTTGCAAATCTTCAAAGTATATTCCAAACTCTCCTTTAATCTCGTTTAAAATAGATTTAATATTGTCTTTTAACATTCTATTACCTCCAAGTCTCTACAGAATAATCGCTGCAACAATAACCAATAGCATGGTGGCGATTATAATTGAATATCCCAGTTTGAGCATAGATTTTATATCCTTAGATTGCGCCAACCCCATTGCTCCAAGCATATCTACTCCCGGATAAGCAAAGGATGTAATTTGATGTCCTACCAGTACCAATAAGCACCACAATCCCATATGCATACCCATTGCTCTGATCATTTCTCCAAACAAATTTTCCATTAAGACCGCTTGAGCAACTGCTGCACCGTTAATTCCAAACACACCTATCAAAGCTATAGCTACAGAAGTAATCACCTGTCCGCTGGATGCAACAAGAGGTTGCAACATTTCAAATAGTGCAGTAAAAGCTCCTGATTGCTCTACAAAACGAAGAAAAGGTTCAAACAAAACGAACATTGCAAACATCCAAACCATTTTTTGCATTCCTTCAAAAAAGTTATTTGCAATATCCTTTGCCTTCATACCGTAACTAACTCCTGTTAAAGCTGCAACAGTAATCATTATGAATATAGCATACGCTGCACCTCTGCCCTCTATTACTCCAAAAGCCAGTAATCCTAACAGCGAAATCAAAAATACTATTGTAGATCTGTTTGTTTCCTTTGAAGCTTTGTATTGAGTTTTAGCTACAGATTTATCTTCATCATTTCCATCTGAAAATTCAAATTTATATACACCTTTTGTATGCTTCTGTACATTTTTAGCCACAAAATACGTTATCACCCACATGGTAACAGCAATTGGTATTCCCGCATACATAAGAACCCCACCATAAGTCAATCCTGTTATCTCCTTCATAGTTACCATAGGAGGACTGAAAGGACTCAGGAAAAGACCCGATTGACCAGCTCCTTGAAATATTACAGCTAAAGTACTTGGTGTTACACCTACAGTTGCAACTAGAGAAATTACTATGGGAGCTATTACTGCATTTGCTCCTGCCAATGTTCCCAACAATGTAACTAATATAACTGATGTCAACATAGTAGCTAAAATAGCCTTTTTTTCAGTATTAATTCCGATTTTATCCATTAAAAAGTGCACTATATTCTCAGCGATTCCTGTTTCTCTTAATACAGAACCCAGACCCGATCCAAGCATGATTATCAACCCTACAAGAGACAAAAATGATCCCATAGCTTCAGATATTACATTTCCAAGCTCTAATAAAGGTTGTTTAACTAAAATTGCTCCTAAAACTACGCATATACCAACATTTACAACAGCATTTGCATCTTTTTTAAAAGATAAAACTATATATAAAAGTAATGGTAACAATCCGACGATCGGCGGTAAATTAAATATCAATTCCTTTGTTTCCATAAGCATCTCCTTATTTAAATATATTTCTATTATTTTTTTATATTATTTACCTAAATACTCTAAAGCTGTAGTACTAAACAAATAAACAGCTTTCCACAATATACTGTCATCAAAATTAAATGAACTAGAATGTAAAGGCGAATTGAATTTTTCATCTTTAGTCCCAAACCAAATAAATGCTCCCGGAATACTATCAAGGTAATAACAAAAATCCTCTCCTATCATTGATGGTGAAATATTTGTTTTTATATTTTCTTCTCCAAAAATCTTTACACCTATTCGTTTTATAAAATCAGAAGATTTTTTATCATTAACAACTACATTATATCCTCTCTGATATTCAATTTTGTAATTCGCCCCGTTAAAATCACAAATGTTTTTCAACCTTTCTTTGACGTTATTTTCAATTAAATCTCTTACATCTTTGTTTAAAGCCCTTACTGTTCCTTCTATAAAACAGCTTTGCGGCAAAACATTATATCTTTCCCCTCCTTCAATTCTCCCAATAGTTATAACTGCCGGTTCTTTCGGATCTATTTTCCTGCTAATAATTGATTGAAGCGAAGTAATATATTCAGAAGCTATCACTATACTGTCTATTCCTTTATTAGGAATAGCCGCATGGGAAGATTTACCTATAATATCTATTTTAAAGTGATCAGAAGAAGACATTATAGGGCCATCTTTTATAAGAAATTTGCCCTTGTCTAATTCTGGCCACATATGTAGCCCATATATAACATCTACATCTTCAAGTATTCCTGATTTTAATATTCCTTTTGCTCCACCTAAAGGTGATTTTTCTTCAGAAGGTTGAAAGATTATTTTTACCTTTCCTTTTAACTGTTCCTTATATTTATTTAAAATTAGAGATAATCCTATTGCTATTGATATATGTCCATCATGCCCACAAGCATGCATAACTCCATGATTTTGTGATCTATACTCCACATCATTCCGTTCAGTAATTTCAAGCGCATCCATATCGCACCGGAAAGCTATACACGGTTTATTTTTATACTCATTTATGATTGCTACTAAACCATAAGAATCTTTCATCTCTACATAAAAAATGTTATTTTCTTTTAATATTTTCTTAATAAGTTTAGATGTGTTTTTTTCATTAAATGATATTTCTGGATTTTTATGAATTGCTCTTCTAATATCTATTAGAAAATTTTTTAAATTATAAGTTTCATTGTATATATCATGCATGGTTATTCCTCAAATCTATGTTATTGTGCGATTTATCATTCCTACCACCAGCATAGCTGGTGGTAGGAATGATTCAACTTCTTAATAATAAATTTCCTATTATTCAGCTATGCACTTATAAATCAAATTCTTTTTTAATCTTTTATAATTTTCTTGTAACCTTGTTCTTCAAAATTTACAAATTGAACTCACCAAGATTTAAAAACTCATATATATTTAGCATAACACCAAAATTTTAATTTATTCATAAAAAGCATTTAAGAAATCTAAATACTATGGCTTATTCTTAATAAAGACAATTGAGTGTTCAAAAAATATGGCTAATCATAATATAAATTTAAATCTTCAGTTATAATATCATTTCTATTCATTCTATCAATTGATTTATTCCCAATAATATTAGATAAAGTCATTATAATGGCATTTATTGTCGTTATAGTAGCTACATTTGTAAATGTATTATTACTATTGACTGCCGTTAGCACAATATCACTTTTCTCAGCTATTGGAGATATTTTAAAATCAGTTAAAGATATTACTTTAAGATTTCTATCTTTAAAATATGAAATTAACTTTATAGTTAAATTTGTATATTTAGAATAACTTATTGCAAATAATAAATCTTTTTCATTTAACTCTTGAAGTTTAAAAGAAATGTCATCATTTATATTTTCAAGTAAAAATACATTCGATGTAATCTCGCATAACATATAATACATGAATAATGCCGCAGATCTTGATGTCCTTGAGCCTAATATATAAATTTTATTTGAATCATTCATAAGTCTAGCTGCATATTCTATGTTAATTTTTAATTCATCTGAATATAGGTGTTCTAAAGAATTTATTGCATATTCTATTTCTGAAAATAAAATATTATCAGAAATAGAACTAATGTTTCTTTTTATTTCTTCAAACGGTTGCACTCTACTAGGTAATATTAATCTAAAAGCTTTTTGTAATTCACTAAAATTCTCATATCCTATAGCTTTTGAAAATCTACTAACTGTTGATAAACTTATATTTGTATTTTCTTCTATGTTTTGTAATGTAACAAATGGAATTTCTTCAGGATATTTAATTAAATAATCCGCAACAATCTTATGACTCTTAGAAAAATTATTATAATTATTTTTTATTTTTTGTATTATATCTACTTCTTTCATTTTTATCACCAAATTAATTATACCATGTACAACCCACGCCTTCTTTATCGATTTATTTAAATAGAAGTTTATCACACTAACTATGTTATTTTAATAAAAATAAAAAATATTTATTATTTCATATTAATATGAAATTTTTTTATTATTTTAAAATTATATTATATTTTTACTAAACTATAATTTTACTAAAAATATAATATAAAAAGGAACAAGTAGAAATTGTACTTGTTCCTTGAACTAGCATTTTTATATTTAATTTATGAAATTTTTAAATTCTATTTAATTGAACTATTTCATTGAATGTTTCAAGTTGTGTTTTGACTTGTCCGAAGTCTACCATTTGTTGGTCATATCCCATTTTTATAAGGGGTATACCGGCTTCTTCAAAGGCTCTCTTCAATGATGGATATTCCATTTCTTCAGTGTCGTTGAAGTTCATCATGAACAGCAGACATCCGTCGGCATTTGTTTTCTTTGCCAAGTCTACTACATATGCGGGTCTCTTCCAGATATCGGGATCATAAAGTATCGGATCTTCGTCCATTCTTGCAAATTGATCTGCAAGTGCAAGCATTGGATCTTCTATTGATGTATCAACATCTACCTTCAGTCCTCTTGATTCTGATGCTACATCATCACCTACTATACATACTTTGTATTCGTCAAAGATTTCAAGAAGTCCTGGGTTGTCCGTGATTACTCCTGATGTTATGACTCTTACTCCATCCCAATCTTCTTCAGGCATTTCTTTTAAAATTGCGTTTATTTTCTTTAGGTATTCGGAATGTTCGTCTTTAAGCATATGGTAGCCTGCTTTTAGAACTCTACATCTGTCCGATGCTTTTATTGTTTGAGGATGAGTTGCTGCAAGCTCGATGAATTCTCTTTTCAGTGCTCTGTTTTCGTTGTAGACTTCAAAAGCTTCTTTTAGTTTTTCATCTGTTATTTCTACTTCACAGGCTTCTTCAAGTTCTTTTTTAGCTTTGTCGAAGATTCTTGCGTTGTATTCTTTGCCGAAGTCTTCTTTTCTGTGTTGTCCGTGGTTTATAAATACCATGGGGATTTTTCTTCCGGCTGATACCTTGTAGTTTTGTGACAACGGTCTTAGTGTGTCATCAAGTGTTGTAAGCATTGATGCTGAAAGCCCATCTAATGATCCGTCAAGTGCCATTTCGAGGCATCTTAATGCCAATGAATAGTAAAATGTCGGGAAGTAATTTTTAGCCAAGTCAATTGGTCCTTGTCCGCCCCATACTCCTATGGGTACAAGTCCTCCGGCATATATTATTTCTTCCGGTGCATAGTATGGAAAGACTCCTACGCATTTTTTTCCTTCTGAAAGGTATTTGTCTATTTGTTCTCTTTGATTTTCAGCAATGTGATTTAATTTATCTACTAATTCTCTTATTTCGCTCATCTGTGCACCCCCGATTAAATAGTTGCCTTTGACCAGTCTGTTTCTTTGGTGTTTTCAAAGTTTGTGTAGACTTCTTCGCCCTTAGCTTCTCTTTCGGCTTTTCTTTCGTCCATAATTTCTACTAACCCTTGAACTCTGGTGTTATATTGTTCTGCCGAGAAATTTCTTTCATCTGCTTGGTCGCCGTCAAAGTGAACTACAGGAATGTCAAGATCTTCTTTCCATCTTCTTTCTATTTCAGGCATTGCTCCCGACCAAGGTTTACAGCTTCTGTTGTAGTTTACAAGTGCTCCGCTTATGCCGTTTTCTTTGGCCATGGTTTCTCTCCATTCAACTCCGTCTTCAATACATACTGAGCAGGGAGCCTTGCAATATGCAGCTGCCATTTCTCTTACTCCGTTGTATCTAAATCCGAATGCAGGTGCATATACTACTGCTGTTACATTTACTCCGCTGTTCTTTAGAGGTTCAAAGAGCGGTCTAAGTGCCGGCCAACAGGGTATTCCTTCAAATAGGATTCTGTGTTCTTCAGGATATTCCCAAGTGGATGTGCCTTCTCTTACTGATTGTTCAAATTCTTCTGCCAGAAGTTCAAATCCTTCTGCTGCTCTTATATCACATCTTGCCGCAACTATGTCAGCCATGTGGTTGAACAGGTCGAATCCTGAAAGTGGAGATGGTTTATACTTCATGTATGAGCAAGCTTTCAACCATGCTGCAGCTGTTCTGTTAGCAATGTTACAAGCTTCTTCGAATTTTTCTTCATGGAATTTCTTGCCTGTTAAATCTTCCAGTTGTTTTATAGCGTATTCAAATTGTTTTACAAGATAATCCACTTTTTCTTCCGGTACATCAACGGTGTTTTGGAATGGTATATCTATCATTATCATAGGAATGTTGTGCATTCTCGCTATGTTTTCATACCATTTAGTCATCATGTTACAAATATTGTTACAGCAAAGAACGAAGTCCGGTTGAGGCATTTTTCTTGCATCTGTGGGTTCGCCCGCAGCAAATGCAAGAGAAATTCTTGCGTAACCGCAAATGTCGTTGTCATATCCCATGTCTTCAGCAGCTTGGCAAAGTCTTAAACCGTCTTTTTTTGCAGCTGTTGTAGCAGCGTGATTTTCAGGATAAACTACTTGAAGATCAAAAGCTTTAGCAAGCTCTATGGGAAACTTTGAAGATGACCAACCAACCAGTTCTCCTCTTTGTTTCGCATCCCACGCATCACCATAAACCGCATCTACTACGTCACGAAGTACTTGAGCTGCAGGTTTATGTCCTTCTATCGGTCTCGGTTTTTTTCCAGGTATTTTTTCTAATACTTTTTTAGCCATTTTGTCCTCCTAAAATTCTAAAAAATTTAACTTACTTGCTTTCAACTTTAGATTTTCTTTTGTTTTGCATAACCTTTTGATGTGCAAATATAGCAGCTCCGAGAGCTCCGTTTAATTGACAGTACTCTGATGTGTAGATTTTGTGTCCGGTGTTTTTTTCAAGAGCTCTTACCATACCTTTGTTAAGAGCAACTCCTCCTGTCATTACAACGTCGTCCTTCAAGCCTACTCTCTTCGCCAAAGAACCTACTCTTGATGCTATGGATTGATGAATACCCTTTACAATGTCTTCAATTTTAGTTCCTTGAGCAAGTTGTGATATAACTTCAGACTCTGCAAAAACCGTGCAGGTAGATGAAATAGTTACATCAAGTGTGGATTTCTTATCCAGCTCTTCAAGCTGTGAAATATCCACTTCCAAAACCCTCGCTATTACATCCAAAAATCTTCCCGTGCCGGCAGCACATTTATCATTCATTACGAAGTTTTCAAGTACACCGCCATCACCGATCTTCAGCGCCTTGGCATCCTGACCGCCTATGTCTATGATTGTATGCACCCTTGGAAACAGGAAGTATGCTCCCTTGGCATGACATGATAATTCAGACATTTGAAAATCCGCTTCTTCAAGTGAATTTCTACCGTATCCTGTAGCTGTCACAAAATCTATATCGTCCAGGGTAAGATTTGTCTTTTCAAGAACTGCACTTATGGCTCTTGACGGTCCTGATGTTCCTGCTCCGACATCTATTACAGCATGTCCCATTATCTCTTTTCCGTTTTTTAATATTAACCCTTTGGAAGCTGTTGAACCGACGTCAACGCCCATGGTATATATTGTATCTCCCATAACTACCTCTTTTTAATTTATTTTATAAATTACACAAACATACACATTTATTGTACTATTAAAGGCTATAAAAGTCAAAAATTTGATGACACAATCATTCTATAAAAATAGAGCAGGGTATCCTGCTCCATTAATATTTGTTCTTTAATTTTTATTTTTTGAAAACATTGTCGAAGTCACGAATTGTTCTCGGTAACAACATTTGATGGAACGGACAAATTGCATCAGGATTTTGATAGCAGCTTTCTGTAAATGCCAAGATGTAGTTTCTAAGCATGTTCATATTTACTATTTCATCTACAAGACCAAGTACCGCACAAGCCTTGGGAGATGACATGTCCGCATAGCGTTGAATTAACTCGTTCATCTTATCTATTGTGGGTTGAAGGTCCTTACCTGCTTTTTTGTCCTTTGCCAGTCTTCTTGAGTACATTGCAACTGCTGCTGTTTCAGAGTTCATTACGTTGATTTCCGTAGTAGCTGTTCCCAAGCTGAATGCGTTGGTATCATTTCCTTGCGGTCCGCCAAGTACATAGTGAGCTGCTGCTGTTCCTCTTCTAAGAGTGATTTCCAATTGAGGAATGTCAGAATTTTGAATGGAGTAGATCAATGATTGTCCAAGTCCTAAAAGTTCAGCTCTTTCCGCATCATCGCCTACATCTATACCTGTGGTATCTTGAAGCCATACTATAGGCAGCTTATCTCTTGAGCAAAGTGTTACGAATTCATTCATCTTGATAAGGCCTTGTCTGTACAGTTTTCCGCCTATACCTATGGCTTTTTCCTTGTATTCAGGATAGTTCATAAGGAATCCTTGAGCATTCGCAACTACACCTACAAGCAATCCGCCTACCTTTGCAAGTCCTGTTACCATTTCAGGACCGTATCCCTTTTTGTATTCCATAAATTCAGAACCGTCAAATAATCTTGACATTACATCGTAAATGTCATAAGTTTTCTTGGAATTTGCAGGGATTATTGAATACATATCGTTTACGTCGAAAGCTGGATTCTTAGGATCGTCAACTCTGAAGAATTCCAAGTTGTAAGCCGGAAGCATGTCCATGTACTTCTTGATTCCTTCTATAACGCCTTCTTCTTCTACATATACTTCTCTGAAGAATCCTGTTTCTGCAAAGTGAACACCCACCGCTCCCGGAGGAGTTACTTTTTTAACGTTCATTGTAGCATCTGCTATTTGGTTTGCGCCTTCTTCGTCGATGTATCCCTTGGGATTCATTCCTCCAAGTATTCCGGCTCCGCCAACTGCCATGTTGGCATCTTTGTGAGCTATAAGGATTGTGGGGGAAATTGAGTGATATCCGCCACCAGCCGGGTTAGTTCCATAAATTCCTACGATTACAGGTACTCCCATTTGGTTGAGTTCGGAGTTTCTGTAGAAAGGAGTTCCTCCTCCTCTTCTGTTAGGATAAACTTTCTCTTGAACGTCAAGCTTAACTCCTGAACAGTTGAGTACGTATACTAGCGGAATTCTAAGTCTTTTAGCAGTATCGGAAGCACGAAGCAGGTTGTCCGCTTGTCCGGGAATCCATGCTCCTGCCAATTTTTTATTATCTGATGCTATGATCAAAGCCCATTTGCCGTTTATTCTTCCAAGTCCTTTGATGATACCTGTTGAACCGTGGTCGTTGCCTTCCGGATTATACAGTGAGTTAAGAGGACACCAAGTTCCTTCGTCTACAAGTGCATAAAGACGTTGTAGAGCTGTCCATTCTCCTCCTGCATTTACCTTTTCATCAGGTTTTCCTGCGGCTTGAGCTACTCTGATGGCTTCTGCCAATTCTTCTTCTATTTTTCTTATCGCTTCGATATTTTCAGCGTAAAATGCGTCTTGTTGTTCAGATCTCTTTAACGGTTGACCTATTACCGTCATATTTTTAAAATATGAATTCATAGAATAGTTACTCATAGTATCTCCTTTAAATTATTCACGTGGAATTTTAATAAAAGCTTCGCCCGGGTCAATTTCTTCTCTGATAAGTTTGATTATATCTTCCGTAGGTTCTTCTAAAACTTCAGCCTTTGATACATCGATATCAAATCCTGTATTTTCCAGAACATCTTCCGGACTAGAGCTTGGGTAATATCCTGCAAGATACATTCTCTTAGTTTCCGGGTCAAATTTAAGTATCCCTTTATCCGTAACAACCATTTGAGGTCCTACATTTCCCGGAAGTCCAACTCTTTCTCTTCCTCCGGGGCCGTCTATCCAACCCGGTGATGTTATATAGTCAACTTTTTCCATAAATCTTCTTTTTTCATGTTGCATCATGATAATCGTATTTGTATAAGTAGCAATTCCGTTTGCTCCTCCTGAGCCTGTAAATCTTGTGGTAGGATGATTGTAATCACCTATTACGGTAGAGTTGACATTTCCGTATGGATCGATTTGTGCTCCGCCTATAAAAGCTATCATTCTTTGTTTGTCATGTAACCATTCATTGTACTCAAATCCTACAAATCTTGCATTTGTCCATTGTACGGCAACATGAGCTCCTAATCTGTTATCGCCTACCGACCTTGGCACTTCAATCGGAGCCGCATCCATCAATCCGCTTTCCATGATTAAATAACAGTTAGGTGCATACACTCTCTTTGCAAGAGCTGCTCCGATTAACGGAAGTCCGGTTCCCACTATTACAACTTGATCGTTCTTTATTTGTTTTCCAATAGTAACGGCTTGCATTTCTTTATTTGTATAGTTATCATATCTTGCCATTATTATTTTTCCTCCTTCAAGACATTAGTAGCATATCCAAATCCGGGAACTTCTCTAAGACCTATAAGTCTTGTTGCTCCTAATTTATTTAGGTATTCATCGTGATCTTCAATGTCATAAGCCCATTCTTTTACGAAATTCTTGAAGTCTTCATCGCCTTTACTTACTACATTATAATGTTTAAAGAAATCCGCATCGTAATCATAGTATCCGTAGCATTGTGACGGATGTGCTCCGAAAGGCACGTGAACTACAGCATCTACACAGAATGCAGGAATTGTGTTTTTATTAGGTTCTCTTCTTATTTCTTCATCGCTGATAAGTTCTTCACAAGTTACTATGGTCTTTCTTGCCGCAATAGCGATGTCTACATCGTGAAATTCCGGTCCTTCAATTCTTACAGTTCCGTTTGGAGAAGCTTTTTGAACGTGAATAATGGCAGTATCAAGTTTAGGCACCGGTGCAGCTAAAACCTTTTCTCCCTCTACGAAGGGGTTTTCAAGCTCAACGTATTTTTTGTCCGGAAGTTTCGGATGTTTTTTTCTTTCTTCTTCAGAAATTCCCCATTTATTAGCTACATCACTACCCAACATAAGCTTTACAGGTAGGAAAGAAAGTCCCAAGGATGCAGCATGAAGTCTGAGCATTTCAACGTCTTGTGAATAGTCTTCAAAAAGAATTTCGCCCTTTTCAATAGCCTTTCTAAATCTTCTTGATACGTTTGTGTATCCTGAATTTGCTGTGTAGCAGTTGATATAAGCAAGAACTCTTCCTTCACCTATTAGCATATCCCAATCTCCGCCTGCCGGTCCGGCTTCTACAATGAAATCCTTTTGACCTTGACGAAGAATTTCGTATACTGCAGCATAGGGTTTTCTGTTAGTAGTAAATCCGCCGAAGGAAATAACATCTCCGTCC
The DNA here is from genome assembly GCA_964345555.1 of uncultured Peptoniphilus sp. Classification (GTDB taxonomy): domain Bacteria; phylum Bacillota; class Clostridia; order Tissierellales; family Peptoniphilaceae; genus Peptoniphilus_E. Next base: position 52,482 of record CAYFRD010000004.1, read on the forward strand.
TCTACGAATTTACTTATAGCATCTTTTAAACTATAAATTTTACTCAAAATAATACCTCCCTTATTAGTTTAATATCAAATATCTTAGTTTAATAATACCACATAAGATAAACAATTGGAAATCCTAAAGACTTCCAATTGTTTAATTTTATTAATAATTATCCAAATAGTATCAAGAATACTCCCGCAGCTACAGCTGAGCCGATAACTCCCGCTACGTTGGGACCCATCGCGTGCATCAACAGGAAGTTGGTAGGATTGTATTTTCTACCTTCAACTTGTGAAACTCTGGCTGCCATCGGTACTGCAGATACACCTGCTGAACCGATAAGAGGATTTATCTTTCCACCTGTAATATAGTACAGAATCTTGCCGAATAGTACTCCGCCCACTGTGGCAAAGGAAAATGCCATCAATCCTAGAGCTATGATTTTAATAGTTGCAGGTGAAAGGAATACATCTCCATTTGCAGTAGCTCCTACGGTAGTTCCAAGCATGATTGTAACTATGTTCATCAATGCATTTTGAGCTGTGTCTGAAAGTCTTGCTGTAACTCCCGATTCCTTAAAAAGGTTTCCTAACATCAACATCCCCAACAGAGGTGCTACAGAGGGAAGAAGCAACGATGTAAATAGTACTACCACTACGGGGAATACAACTTTTTCAGCCTTTGAAACAGGTCTTAGAGCTACCATCTTGGTTTCTCTTTCTTTTTGTGTAGTAAGCGCCTTCATAATAGGCGGTTGAATCAATGGTATAAGTGCCATGTATGAGTATGCCGCAACTGCAATAGGCGCAAGCAATTGAGGTGCCAAAGTATTTGTTACGTATATGGCAGTAGGACCATCGGCTCCTCCGATTATAGCTATGGATGCAGCTTCTTCAGGATCGAATCCCAATGCGATAGCTACTATGAATGCCATATATATACCGAATTGTGCTGCAGATCCCAAAATCAGTGAAATGGGATTAGCAATTAGCGGTCCGAAGTCCGTCATGGATCCTACACCCATGAAAATCAAACATGGAAATAGGTTGGACTTAACTCCGCCGTAAATAATTCTAAGCACCCCTTGGTTATACCACGGTTCCGCTTCTGCCATCAAACCTGCCGCCGGTAAATTTGAAAGCATCATACCGAATGCTATGGGCAACAGCAGTAATGGTTCAAATTCTTTCTTAATAGCCAAATATAAAAGTATAAAGGATACTAAGAACATTACGGCATTTTGCCAGGTTATATTAGCAAAACCTGATTCTGCTAAAATACCCTTTAATGTTTCAAAAAATATCACTATAATTCCTCCTAAATATAATTAACTATTAATTAATTTCAGCCAATAATTGATCTGTATCTACAGTTTCTCCAGCTTTAACCTTTAATGTGATCTTTCCGCCGGCAGGTGCTACGATTTCATTTTCCATCTTCATAGCTTCAAGAATAAGTACTACATCTCCTGCCCCTACTTGATCTCCGTCATTTACCAATACTCTTAAAATATTACCGGGCATGGGTGATGTAACTTGTTCTCCGCCGCCTGAAGAAGCTGCAGGTGCTGCTTGAGGTGCAGGTTGTGGTGCAGGTTGTGGTGCAGGAGCAGGTGCAGGTGCCGCTTGTTGTACAGGTGCCGCTTGCGGAACGGGTGCTACAGGTGCAGGTGCTGCTCCGAAATCAGCCATGCTTAAAGATTTAGGTCCGCCTACTTTTTCAACTTCTACTTCATAAACTTTTCCATCTACTTTTACTTGATATTTCATTAAAATTCATCCTTCCTTATTATTTTTAATTAATTATTTCTTTTCATTAATCGAGACTATTTTAAATTGATCTACAGGACGTTTCATGTCCTCTGAAACAGCTGCTACTATGGCGGCAACTAATGCACCGTCTTTCTTTTGTTCTGCACTTGCTGCCGGCTGTTGCTTTGCTTGAGCCTTTGCAGGCACCGGTTTTGTATCATTTTTTCCTTGACTTTTTGCAATAGAAGCAACAACAGAAGAAATAATTTGGACAAATATTGCCAATGATATCAAAACTAAAAATACGATAGAAAAACCTACCAGCGAAACTATGACCGCTTCAGGCAAGGTCATGCTTTCACTTCCCCACATGGAATAACACCTCCTCTTATAAATCCCACATCATGAAATTAATTTCATTATTGCCATCATTATAACAAATTCAGCCTACTCTTTCAATAAAGTTTTAAACTTATTTTTAAAATAATAAGCGATCATCTTATTTTCAGCTGTCATCTTAACTGTGTAAATTTATGCAATTAATATGTATGTATTTCCATTATACATTAAAAAATTCTTTAATTAAACGGTATTAAAAACTTTAATAGTAAACTTAAATATGTTTATGGCTTTTTAATTTGGAGAATGAAAACAAGCCTGTTTATTGATAAAAAATGAATTAAATATTGAATATTTATCGGTCGAATGCAAGAATTTATCTCCGGCAATAATGAATACAAATATAAAAAATATATTTTTTCATCGCTAAAGATACAGGAAATCCCCATTATTCTTAATACAAAAAAGTCTGCAGACTACTTAGTGTAGTGCAGACCTTTTGATAAATATCTGTTGATATGAAGTTTTACGGTTTGTAATATCTTTAATCGCATTATAAATTTGCAAAGAAGTCCTTAAGCCAGTCGATGAATTTGGCGAACCATCCCTTGGATTTTTCCAGAGTTTGCTGTCCTTCTTCAGAGCTGAAATAGTCTATTGCTTTTTGCGAATACTCTTTGGCTATTTCAGAGTACTTTGCAGCTTCTTCTGCTATCTTATCCCAATCTACATCTACATTTTTGAGTTTGTTGAAAAATACGGTCAACTCTTCCACTTGATTATCGGTGATGTCTATGTTGTATTCATTGGATATGTGCTGTATCAATCCTCTTATTTCCTCGGTATCTTTGGGCATATTTTTGGCAAATTGAACCTTCACCGCATTCATCAGGTCGTTGGTCTTTTCTTTGCCCAAATCAGTTTCAAGTCCTGCCGCCACTATCATTTCTTCGTTGGCAATCTTCTTAACTTCGTCGGGAATTTTTTTGCCTGTGGACGTTTCGTATGCCTTCATTATGCCTGTCAATGCCGCTGTGCCGGTAACGCTCAGCGGTGCCGAAACCTGTACACGTGCATCTGTCACTCCGGCTGTCACCAGCGCATTCCTATAGGTATCTTCGGTGATGTAGTTTATGTTTTTTGAAATATCCACATCTATTCCCATCCCCTTTTCGGTGTAGGTGATCATGGATGATGATAAAGCTTTGTGCCCTATTTTGCCCGCCGGGACAATCCCTCCGAGGTACTTGTGCTCTTCGTCATTGGTGACTTCTATGGTCAAGGTATCTTCTCCAACTCCGAATTCCCTAAGCATACTTTGCTTTTCATCTGCACTTAAATCCGCTCCCAAACTGACTATGCTGTCTCCCACAGCCGTATCGGCAAGTGTTATGGTCGGTGCCAATGTCAATATTGCAAGCACCAATGTGCCTATTTTCTTTATCTTTAAATTCATTTGTTCACTTCCTTTTCTTGCGAAGCATTATATCAAAGGATTTTGTAAATATAGTGAAATTAATAAATTTTTAAAACTTTGTTGGATATTTTTAAGAAATACGGAGCGGTGTTATTGTTAATTCCTATGAAAAATAACCCGCTTAAGCAGGTTATTTTCAATCATTCTCTATTAGATTGTTTTCAAGAGGTGTGGTAAATTCAGATTCGTCTTTAAATTTATTGATCATTTTCTTGACCTTGGTCGTGGAATTGATAGTTCCCATACCGGCTATACAACCGCCCGGGCACGCCATACCTTCAAGCAGATACCCGTTGTACTTTCCTGCCTTTGCAAGCTTCATAAGTTTTGCACATTCTGTAAGTGTATCAGCTCTTTCGATTTTTATATCCCTCTCCGGTGATAGTTCCTTGGCAATCTCCTTTACAGCTTCTGCAACTCCGCCTGCGATTGCATATCCTCTACCAAGGCTGGAAGAATCTTCGATTTTTTTGTCTATGTTCATATGGGCGGGGTCTATATTTTTTGCTTCAAACATACCCATCAGTTCTTCAAAGGTTATAACAAACTCAACGAAGTCCTTAACCTTTGTGTCAATGGCTTCAGATTTTTTTGAAGTACATGGTCCTATGAAGCACACTATGGCATCTTTATCTATATTGTGTATATGCTGAGCGGTGTATATCATGGGTGATGAAGATTCCGAAATGTATTCGTATATATCAGGAAACTGTTTCTTTACCAGAAGCGACCACGAATAGCAGCAGGACGTCGCCATGAACGGTATCTCGCCCGGTACTCTCTCCAAATATTCCTGTGCTTCGTGCAAAGTTGTTAAATCGGCTCCCAACCCAACTTCTATTACATCTTTGAATCCAAGTTTTCTTATGGCTTCAAATATCTGTTCGGGATTTGCATTCGGTCCGAATTGTCCTACAAAGGACGGTGCAACTATGGCATAAATATCTTTTTTGGGATCTTTTATCGCCTTTATCAGTTGATAGATTTGTGTCTTGTCGGCAATTGCTCCGAAGGGACATTGTGTGACACATCTTCCGCATTGAACGCATTTGTCCTGGTCGATTTCCGCTCTGCCGTACTTGTCACTACCTATCGCTCCAACTCCGCAAATGGATGCACAAGGTCTGTCAAATTGTATAATGGCATTAAAGGGACAGGTCTTTTCACATCTTCCACATTTTATACACTTGTCTTTGTCTATTACAGCTCTGTTTTTTCCTATGGTTATTGCTCCTACGGGACATACGTTTTTACAGGGTTTTGCCATGCACTTTCTGCAGTTGTCAGTCACGTAGAATTGTTTTGTCGGACATGCCTCGCATGCGAATTTAATTATGTTTATCAATGGTTGAGAATAGACGTTGTAGTCGAAGTCTATATCTTCAAATCCGTCGGTGATTTTTTTAAATTCGCTGATTTTTCTGGCATCCATGCCTAATGCGAGTCTGAGCCTTTCTTCAGTAACGGCTCTGGCTCTGAATATATCATCTCTGTATTTAGGAACTTCCCCAGGAACCAATCTGTATGCCGCATCTTCAAAATCAGCAACATCCAGATCTTCGTAGGCACTTCTCGCCACCTCTTTAAAAATTCTGCGTCTGATATTTATAATATCATCATAACTTTCCTTCATTTTGCATCCTCTCATTAAATTTTCGTTATTGTCGTTAACATTATATACCAATAAGAATTATATTAAAGCAAAATGTTTTAAATTTAACAATTTTTTGACGTTTTATCATTCAACATCAAGTTCAACAAACTTTCATATATGGGTTCGCAACCTACAACTTCGGCAACAACGTCCGATACGTAGCTGACTATTAATACAGGCAGCAAAAAGGACATGGATGTGCCTGTCATCTCAAGAATGAGCACTATACCCGTGACAGGCGCTCTAACTATGGAGGCGAAATGCCCAGCCATGGCAATTATAACTATGTACAAAACAGCTTCGTATTGAATTAATTCCATATTGAATAGCAGCGTTGCGTATACATTGCCCATCAATGAACCCATTGCAAGCAATGGAAAAAATATTCCTCCCGGTAATCCGGAACAAAATGCCAATACTATAAGTAGTAGTTTCATTCCAAATAAATACAACAGTTTAGGAGTTTGTGGATTGGTGTTCATTGGCAACAAAATCAAACTCTCTCCTGAACCGAATAAACTTTCGTCAAAGAATAAAATTATCGCCGTAATTACAAAAGGAAAAACTCGCTTAATAACATCGGGAACTTTAACCGATTTATATAATTTCTTTCCGCCGATTATGCACTTGTTAAAAAGTACACCTGACAATCCCGTGACTACTCCCAATCCGCCCAAGTAGACAAGATTCGGCAGTTGACCTGACTCAAATGCTCCCACCGGAAAAACTTCTTCTCCGCCCGCTATTAATACCGATAGAATTGTGGCACAGATGACAGCCAGTGCAAACTGAATAAAAGACCTCTTTGTGGATTTGTGAATGAGTTCCTCAACGCAGAAGATCACTCCGGCAAGGGGTGAATTGAAAGCCGCCGCCATACCTGCTCCTGCACATCCTGCAATAAAATACTCCTTGCTGTCCTGTTGATTGGACAGTTCCGCAACCCCTTGCCCAATAGATGCCCCTATTTGAATAGACGGACCCTCTCTGCCCAAGGTCAATCCTGATCCTATGCAGACCATGCCGCCGATGAATTTATAAAACAAAACTTTAAACCAGTTGAAATTCAACTTACCCTTTAATTGTCCACTAACTTGCGGTATTCCCGAACCCGAAATATTCGGTTCCCTTTTAAGACAAAAATCAGCAAAAACTCCCATCAATATAAAAGAAATCAAAAATAATACCTTGTATGTAAAATCTGCTTCGGCAATTTGCAAAAATCCTCTAAAAAATATTCCGATCTTGCCTATCCCCAATTTAAATAAACTCACTACAATACCCGTTAAAGCTCCTGCCAGGGCGGTGAGGAATACAATGTTAAACTTTCTCTTCATTCCAAGCCATCCTTTTTGATTTAATATTAACATAATATTGCCGACAAAATTTGATTTTTATCAAAAAACTTGCTTGTGCTGAATAATTTTCACTCTTACAAATAGTCCTTATTGAAAAATTTTTACAATTTGGTTAATATTTAACTAGATTATAGTAAAGGGATGAATTCTATGAAGAAGAAATTTTTTTTATACACATGTATTTTTATTATATTAATATCTCTTTTCACCGCTTGCAAAAAATCGGATGAAACTACAAAAAAGTCGAAAAATATCTATGATATTTCAATCAATCCGGAAAATAAAGGCAAACACTTTGAAAACAAAACCAAAAGTACAAAATCTCCTGAAAATAAAACAGAAAATAATTCCGCCGTCAATGATGGTATTGCTGAAAATGCAAATGCCGACGAATTAAACATAGTTGCAGGAGCACCATCTCAAAGTTCTGTTGCTGTGGTGAAATCACTCTCTGACGATGAATTAAAGCATTTTAACATCGTGGAAACTCGCACCTTTAAAGAAAATGAAGAGTTTGCAGACAATATGCTCTTCACTCCCATAACGGACAAAATCACTGTTGAAGCCTTCACCACATCCTTTGATGAAGAGACTTATACAGCATCTGCAGATGAATTGCTCTGGGAAACTTCCCTACACATGGGAGAATCACTGCTACTTAAAACACCACTTAGAGAAACAATTCCGGATCTCTTGCTAATGATAAATAGTGATGACAAGACCGTATACTGGTATAACGGATACGACGGATTGGGCGAATATAATCTTTCCTACTACATTAATGACAGTTACTTTATAGACTCCAATTGGTACCCCGGTGGAACCTTTCTATCCGACATAGTCATCGCCTATGAATCATTAATAATTTATGATGAAATCAAAAACTACATAGCAGATGGAATGCAGATCTATTTCACTGCCGAATACGAAAATATAAATAGTGTGGCATGTCCAATATTTGTATTGGGTACAGATCATCCCGAGCAATTTGTCAGAGAAATATACTACGCCTTTGACCCTGTGAACATGGTTGCCTACTACTTGGATCCTGTCACCGGAGAATGGCAGATTTTAGGCATGGGTTAATATTACATCGTCGTTTATACATCTTCTGCAAATTATACTTTCAATTACGGATAAATTGCTGATTTTAATTTACAATTTCAGCAATTTATTTTTCTTTTATATTATTTGATAAATTTAAAAACTACCCCAAAATATGACACCTTTTCGTACTATTTAATAGTGGGAGGAAGCCATGAAACTCAGCAAAGATGAAAGGGAAAATTTAATAAAAGAAAACATCGCCTTTATCATCAATGCCGTATCGGAAACCACCCGTCGCTACGTAGATGCCAACGGTGACGAACTGAACGTGGGAATCTCAGCCTTTGATGAAGCCATAGGCAGATACGACAAGGACAAAGGACATTTTCATGCATTTGCAAAGATGGTAATCAAATCTCGCACAATAGATTTTCTTCGAAAAGAAAAAATAAAACATACATCCATGGATGCAATGGTGGAAGAAGGTTTCGACATTGCAGATTACAAATCACAAATCAATTTGGAATTGAAAGAAGACATCGAAGCATGGAAAAAAGATTTGGCATTTTTAGGAATAAGCCTTGAAGAATTGGAGAAAGAAAGTCCTAAACACCGCGACACCAGACAAAAAGCAATTGAAATCTCCGAAAAATCAAGCATAGTTCCCTACATTACCGACCACATGTACGAAAAAAAGAGATTACCAATAAAGATAATGTCTCAAAAATTTGACGTTAGTGAAAAAATAATCAGAACATCTAAAATTTTTATAATGGCATGTATAGATATTTTTTTCAAAAAATACGACAGCCTGATCGCATTTATAAGGGGGTAGGATATGTATAAACAAACTATAATAGCAGAAATAAAAGACCAGTACGCCTATGCCCTGGGCAGCGATATGGAATTGATCAAAATCAAGAAAAAAGAGCATATGGCAGTAGGTCAGGAAATTTATATAACTAAAGAAGACATATACGAAGAAAAAATAATACCAATTGAGCCACATGCAGAAATGAAAAAATCCTCTGTATCTAAAAAAATCTACAAAAAACTGGCAATAGCCTGTGCATTCATACTTGCCTTCGTGGGAATACTCAACTCCTTTTCATCTGTCGGTTACGCCAACTCCTATATATCCTTGGAACTGAAAGAGCCCAGGCAGATCCTCATAGACAAAGCAGGAATCATCAAGGAAATCACCGACAAAAAATTCAATCCGGTAGAAACTAAACTGAAAGGTAAAAAATTAACAGATAATCTAAATGTGATAATTAAGGACAACATGCCCTCCGAAGGAGAAAATTTCATAATGGTTTGTGACAAAGCTCCTGAAGAACTAACCGTAAAACTCAAAACCGAATTGGAAAACCTAGGTTACGAAGGCGACTTGCTCATAATCAAAGGACAAAAAGATGCTTGGAAAAATGCTAAGAGCAAAAGAAAATCACTTTCGCGATATGTGATCGAAGAAAACGGAATTAAAATATGGAACAAAAAACAAAATCAAAATATAAACTCCGACGAAAAACAAAAAATGCTCAAAAAATTCGGAACCTACATGGAAGTAAAGAGAAAACAAGGAATTGAAGAATACAAACCTCAAGAAGACAAAAAAATAGAACTTAAAGCAAAAAAGTTCAACCAATCACACAATCAATCACCAAACGGAACAAAAAAACAAACACAAAAAGGTAAATCGCAAAACAATTAATTAAAAACTTACCCAAAAAAATAAATCTCACGTACTTTATAGTGAAAGAACTAAAACAAAAGGAGGAAAATAAAATGAAAATAAACAGCAAAACAACCATCGCACTGGCAGGATTGTTAATATTCGCTCTGGCATCTCCAGCACTGGCAAAGGGGTATCAATCAAGAACAAATAACTCACAAAACACCACCTGCACAGAAGAACAAAGAGCTGTAAACCAAACAAAAAGAGACGCAAGAAGAGCAGAAAACAGATCCAATTGTGCAAACAAGGAAACCTGTACCCTAACAGAAGAACAAAGAGCACAAAAACAAGCAGAAAACAGGGCCAACCGCCCCGGAATGAAAAATCGCAAAGGAAATTCCAATAGTAGAACCAATTGAACTTCGGAAATTTATATGATTGAATAACATATTAAAAAAACATCCTTCTTTCATAAATAGCTATTCTTAATTGTATTTTAAATCAAAAAATGGACAGATTTAATATTCTGTCCATTTAAATTTTTAAATTCTAGAAACTAAACCCTACAAGCCTCGGAAGCCACAGAATTATTCCCGGGAAATATGCAAATACAAAAAGCACCAGTATTTCAACTATTAAGAAAGGTAAAGTCCCCTTGACTACATCCACAAACTTCAATCCTGAAACAGAAACTGCAGTAAATAGATTATATCCGAAGGGAGGAGTAACAAATCCAACTACTAAGCATATACAGAATAGCATACCTATATGTAATTCATTACATCCCAATGCTATACCTACGGGAATAAGTATAGGTGCAAGTATTAAAGTTGCAGCTATGTTGTCCATTAGACAACCTACTACTAACAGTATCACAACTAATGCAAATAGGTATACGTTCTTGCTTCCTCCGACCATTTGTATAAAGCCTTCAGAGATTACTACTCCTACTTGAGATTTCGCAACAGCCCATGAAAATAGAGATGCTGCTGCGATAATAAAGTTTACCATGGTAGATGTCTTTAGAGATCTTATTAATATTCCGGGTAAATTTTTAATTTTCAACTCACCTAGAGCAAATCCTAAAATCAATGCATAGACTATACCAACTGCTGCAGATTCAGTCGGAGTAAATATCCCACCATAGATTCCTCCAAGAATAAGTATGGGTAATCCTAATGCGCCTAAAGCTTTCCAAAACATTTTAAGAGAATATACTAAGTCAAATTTAATTTCCTCAGCATGTTTTATTACTTCAGGATTTTTAAATGCAAAGATTACGTTCACTATTGAGAGTATCAAAGCTATTACAAGTCCCGGAACAACACCTGCAATGAACATCGCCGGTATGGATAAATTCATTGTAACTCCATATATGATCATTGGAATACTGGGCGGAATTATAGGCCCTAATGCACCTGCTGCCGCTACAAGTCCGGCACTTGTAGATCTTGAATATCCTGACTTAAGCATGGAAGGTATCATTATTGAGCCTATTGCTGCAACTGTTGCCGGCCCTGACCCTGTAAGTGCCGCAAAAATTGCACAGCTGAATACCGTAACTATTCCAAGTCCCCCCGGAAGCCATCCCAGTACGCTTTTCGCCCAATCTGTAAGTCTTTTTGAAATTCCTCCTGAATCCATCAACTCTCCTACTAATATAAAAAGCGGAACAGCCAACAGTGTAAAGGAGTTTAATCCGAAAATTAAACGTTGTGCTAAAATAAGCGGGCTTGATCCTGTGCTAAAAACATAAACCATTCCTGATGAAATTATTCCAAAAGCTACAGGAACCCCTATAAGCATAAGTCCAAATAGAACAATAAAAACAATTGTCATGCAGTTTCACCCTCCATTTCTTCATCTTTATTAAAAAGAAGGAGGATTTGAACTATCGCCTGAATAATTACTAAAATTCCTCCCACAGCAACGGAAATATTGATAATCCACATGGGTATTCCCAATGCTGTACTTAAGTTTGCCTTTGAGCTTTGTGCTAATAAAAAACCAGTATATGCCATGAATGCACCATTTAATAATATGACAATTTCAATGATTAATTCTAAAAACTTTTTAGCATTTCCCTTAAGAGAATCAAGTATAACAGTTACGGTAGCATGTCCTTTAGTTTCTATTAACAAAGATGTTCCTATCATGTGCATCCAAATAAAACAATATCTTGCCAACTCTTCAGTCCAAGACAAGGAGTTGTTCAAAATAAATCTGAAAAAAACTTGAGCAACACAAGCTACTATTAGCACAATAAAAAAAATGATTCCTATATAACTTACAGCTGTGTTGATCTTATCAGATATAGCTTTTATATTTTTCATTCTCACTTACCTCCTGCTTATAAGATATATTTCCGGAAAATAAAATTCCCGGAAATATATTCTTTAAACAATTATTTAAGAACCGCTTTTAGTCCTTCGTACCATTCAGTTCCTATATATTTTTCCATTTCTTCATAAGAACCTTGTGCCGCTTCTTGGAAAGCTTTAAGATTTACTTCATCTTCTTTAATAATTGTCATTCCTTGAGCTTCAAGTTCTTCTTCCATTCTAGTTGCAGTTGTGTCGTTATTTTCTCTTGCCAATTTAGCGGCTTCTACAGCTGAACTCATAATTATTTCTTGATCTTCTGGTGATAATGAATCGAAAACATTTTGAGAAATACATACTGGAAGTGGTGAGTAGAACAAGTTGATATTATTTATGTATTTACATATATCAGGAAATCCGTTGGTATATAGTACGCTTAAAGGTGCATCGCATCCATCTACAGTTCCTTGTTGTAGTGCTGTTAATAATTCACCCCATGCCATAGGTGTTGCATTTACTCCTAACGCTGCATAAGCTGATAAATAAGTTTTTGTTTCCATACAACGAATTTTAAGTCCTACCATATCTTCTGGAGCTTTTATTGCTTTTTCACGAGTACATACTTGACGGAATCCACCTTCTGACCATGATAGTAGCTTTATTCCAGTACCTTCTAAATTGTTTGCTAACTTTTCTCCAAATTCTCCATCAAGAACTCCTCTTGCAACGTCCAAATTGGGGAATATAAAGGGTAAGTCCAATACTCCATTTGCAGGAACAAAAGAAGATACGTATGCATTGGTCATAACTGCCATGTCACAAGTTCCTACTTGCATCCCTTCCCACATTTCAGGTTCTGACCCTAATTGACTACTTGGAAATATATTGATAACTAAACGTCCTTCAGATTTTTCTTCTACTAATTTTTTAAATTCTCTTGCTGTTACATAGTATGGATCATCATCATTTTGAGATGTTGTAAATCCTATGCTTAATTCCTTTGACCCTTGTGTGTCTGAATCACTCGTCGTAGAATTTGTTGATGCTTTGTTACCTCCACAGGCGCTTAAGCCTAAACAAAGCATAGAAATCAATAAAATAGAAAGTATTTTTTTCATTTTTTCTCCTTTAATTAATTTATTATTTTTTGTGGTACATTGTGAAGCATTTCCATTAATTCATATTTTTTAAATCCTTGTTCAAGAAGTTTTTGGTTAAATTCAATCATCGCCTCTACAGGAGAAGGTCTATCTTTTTGTCCTCTATCCGTGACTAAGTAGCAATGCTCATATCCCACTTCTCGAATAGCAGTACACATCTCCTCCAAGGAAACATTCCCTTCGGCTATGTTGTACCAAGCCTTTTCGACTACTACTCCTTTTTCTGCAAGCTCTTTCTGAGTAGAATTGTCAATTCTAGTCCTTGAAAACTCAGGATGTGTCAATATCATATTTACTTTGTTTTTTATTCCTTCTTTGCATAAAACAACACTTTCATCAGGACTTAAGTGCCCGGTCGCAAGCCATGCGTCATGTTTTTTTATACAATCAAAAATATCATACACTTCAGATCTCAATTCATCATTCTCGTCTAATATCGAAATTCCGGGACGCTTGAAAAAATCTCCCGGCATATCTCCAAAAACTAGACTGTTTTTAGAATCCCGCGTTGGCATCCATACGATTTTAGCTCCCATTTGTAATGCATTCTCCACCGCGTATGGATTTAATCCTCCAACCGGCCAGTTAAGAGCTATCCCGCCAAAAGCTTTCGCCTTACATCCGCTATGTAAATTTACCAAAGCGGCTCTTGCAGCAGTCGATTCATAATGACTTTTTAACATTATTCCAGCCATTTTGTATTTATCTGCGTCTTCGACTAACTCGTAATCATCCAATTTTCTGTTAAAACAAGATGGTTTTGCGTGCATGTGCAGATCATATGCACCTTCCAGCAGTTGTATCGCTTGATCTAATAGACCCAAGTTTTCACTTCCTTTCTATAAAATATCTTGAATTTTTATCCATTTCTCTCTATGGCTTCACCTCTTACAATATTAACTACGAATAATTTGTAATAAAAAAATTCACATCAATTTTACTATCTGTGAAACCGTTTTAATTACATTATTCTGGCATTAATTATATATATATATATATATATTGTCAAGTTGCTTTTTATTATAACGCTACTGCATTGTTTTGAAATTTAAATACCTAAAGTTATTTTAGATTCTCAAAGAAAATTTAATTTATGCATTTTTAAGATGCTGTATTATAGAAAACAACTCTTAATAATTTTATCTATATACAAATTATTTTACATATTTTTGTAAAATTTTATTTTTATTTAACATAATGATATGTACCTATTACACTAAACATAATATTTAATAGGTTAACAATTAGTATATATTTAGATGTATTTTGTTGGAGCTATCCTTTTTATTTTAGTTTGTATTCTCTCATTTTTTAATTAAAACTTAATATAAATTATAGGATATTATCTCATTAGAATGCATATCTAGTATTGAAAATAATAATGCTTTCCTTGAGAAAATTTAAATTCAGAAAAATCTTTGGTCCATTTTTTGAAGTACTATGTTAAATTTAAGATCTTCTTCTAAAAAATTATTATCTATTCATTTACTTAACCCTTTTATTAAAGGTTCTTTTTATTTAGATATTTTACTAAGTAATTTTAATTCATGAATTATTCTTTGAACTTATTTGTTATTTCCTTGATTTAATAATTTTCTATAGACTAGTCTTACTACGTTTTTCCTCATAATGATTAAATATTTCAATTATTTTTTCTGTTATTTAGGAATTTTTTTGATTAATTTTATCAACTTTATTAATTTCAAAGTAGTATGTTGATAAAGTAAAGATTAGAAACAATCATATCGCAGATAAAATAATTTAGATCTTTAACTATCATAAAAGAAGACGCGGTGTAAGAAGAGTATATCAAGAACTAAAAAATAAAGCCTACAGAATTAATCATAATTGCGTACAAAGAACAATGCATTAATTAAAACTATTTGGAAAAATAATAAAAGAAAAATATCATTTCTACAAGGAGAAAATAGGTAAAATAGCAGATAATTTAGTAGACAGAAAATTTAAAGCAGATAAGCCATTACAAAAATGAAGTACAGATGTATCAGAATTTAAGCTTTCTTGGTGTAAATGCTACATTTCTCCAATAATAGATATGTATTCAAACGAAATAATATAATATATCATTAAGACCTAATCTAGAGCAAATATCAAATATGTTAAAAAATGCATTTATGAAGTTCTCAAACTTAGAAAATTTGATATTACATTCAGACCAAGGTTGGCAATATCAACTCAAACTTTATGTAAATATGTTAAAAAAATAAAAAATTAAACAATCAATGTCTAGAAAAGGCAATTGTTATGATAACTCTATCATGGAAACATTTTTTGGTAGGTCAAAAAATGAGATGTATTATGGTTGTGAAAATATTTATAGTTGTTTTAATGAGTTTGCATAGGCAATAGATGAGTAAATATATTATTACAACAATGAAAGAATTCAAAGGAAAACAAAATGGATGCCTCCTACAAAGTTTAGATTAGCATCCACTATAACTATTTAATTAAATACTGTGTCCAGTTTTATGGGTGCATATCATAGTCATATTCAATAGCGATTATTCTATTTTCTTATGTTGATTTTTGCTAAAAGTGATAATAT